>NZ_JBHTKK010000012.1:0-106864 GCF_042675985.1 Oceanobacillus locisalsi | reverse complement strand
GGCTACCCCTAAACATTTTTTCAAGTATTTTATGTTGTTTTTCACTTAGTTTTATCTCGACAGCTTGCTTAACCATTTCCATTCATCCCCTTGGTTATTTTTTACAAGTCAAGAATAACATGGAAGGAGGAGTGAATTCAGCCGTTCTGCACTAGTACGTCCTGGGACTGCGGTTACTCGCCCCATCAAAACCGTTGTACGTCGGAAAGCAAAACGTTCCGCCGCAACGGTGATTGACACCTTACCTTCTATTCTTTGTCAAGAGAGTTAACAAAGGAAAAATCAACTCTTGTTTCTCTGGAAATGAAGTTACTTTTGAAAGTGCGAAGTTGGGTTTTATGTAAAAGCCGCTCATTCCTTTTGAATAAGCGGCTTCTTTGGATACATTTATTCCTTATCTGCAACTTTGACCAGCTGCTTCCCAATATTCTCACCGGAAAACAGGCCTAAAAAGGCATCCGGAATCGCATGAAATCCTTCATGAATGGTCTCTTCAAACTTCAACTCATCATTTGCTACAGCTTCTTCCAATGCTTGATATGCTTCATCATAATGTTCTGCGAAGTCGCCAACCAGCAACCCTTGCATTTTTACACGAGATTTAATAAGAAATTGCTGTACACGCAGACCGATGTCTTGTTCTCCTTCTTCTAAGTTATAAGCAGAAATAGCACCGCATACAGGCACACGTGCAAACACATTTAATAATGGCCACACAGCATCTGAAATCTCCCCGCCGACGTTTTCATAATAAACATCGATGCCGTCCGGACATGCCTTTTGTAATTGCTCGCTGACATTTCCTTTTTTGTATTCTACCGCAGCATCCAGTCCAAGTGTTTCGGTGATATATGCGGCCTTTTTCTCGGACCCGACGATTCCAACAACACGTGCTCCTGCTTTTTTAGCCAGTTGTCCGGCAACTTGTCCGACAGCTCCTGCAGCTCCGGAGACAACAACTGTTTCTCCTTTTTTCGGTTCGCCAATATGCATCATTCCAAAATATGCAGTCAATGCTGGCATTCCCAATACACTCAAAGCATTGCTGGGACTTAAACCGTTTGTTCCAACTTTTCGAACCTGATCTCCTTTGACAACATTATACTCTTGAAAATCAAGGTTCCCTGTTACTAAATCACCTTCAGTAAATTGATCGCTGTTTGACTTCACTACTTGGCTGACATTCCCGCCTTGTAATGGAGAGCCGACTTCAAAAGGCGCTACATAAGAAGGCCCGTCAGACATTCTGCCTCGCATGTATGGATCGACGGAAACATAGAGTGTTTTTACTAACATTTCCTCTTCCGCCGGTTCATTTACTTCTACTTCTTTAAACTGGAATGTATTTTTATCTGGTAATCCATTTGGACGTTCTTTTAATAGTAATTGTTCTTGTTTCATTTCTATTTTCCTCCCAATGTTTGCTTAATCGATAAATTCCTTGTATATATATTTATCCTATTCCCCTTTTCCTTCTTAAATAAAAGTGTAAACATATGACATTCATTCTATTTATAATTTTTTCTGCATTATCCATGCATAAATACGTCTTATCAGGTAAAATAAGGGCTTCTTCTATTCAAATAGAAGTATTTACAGAAAGAAGGTTTTGATAGATTGAGAAAACAACAAATGTCTCCTATGCCTTTTTTAATCATAGGGGTATTATTTTTCATCTTATTTGGAACAGTTTCCTGGGGAGTATATTTTGATAATAATTGGGTTAACACATTGGATATTACGTGGATTGAGCGCATCCAAGGTACGATTTCGGAAGGACAAACAGCGTTTATCATGAAAATAACGGAACTTGGAAGTATGGAGCTGGTTATTGCTTTAACTATCCTCATTGCGATTATATTATTTTTTAAACGTATGTTTGCGGAAGGACTATGGTTCGGGGGTACCATCCTTTTTTGTGCGGCAATCGGAGGAAAAATACTGAAAAAAATATTTGACCGCGATCGGCCGGAGTTTCTGCAGTTAATTGAAAAAACGAACGAAAGCTTTCCAAGCGGTCATGCCACTGCAACAACAATTTTCTACGGATTAATCGGAACCGTGCTTGTTCTCGCCTCTGTACAACTGTGGAAAAAAGTAATTGTAAGTTTTATCACACTCATATGGATTGGTTTTATATTATTTACAAGAATTTACTTAGGTGCTCACTTTCCAACCGATGTACTTGCCGGCTTTTTATACGGAGCAGCAGCTGTATTGATTTCCATAGGTGTCTTTTTACTTGTTCAAGAGCCGCTTCGTCACCTGCTGCGAAAACTTCATTTAGTGGATCGAAGTAAGATTCTTAAAAGAGACAGGTAATCGAAAAAAGGCATCCGTACAAAATACGGGTGCCTTTTTTCACGAAATTTGCGGCGAAAGAACAGGCAGTTCACATCTGCCTATCATACGTTGTCTCTCGTCTTATGCAAATCAGCTCATCGCAACATAAAGTATAGCATTATTTTAGTTCAAACACCATACTTATCTTTCATTTCATACCTCATCATAAAACCTTACAACTTCAACAATCAACAGCTTAGCTATTGCTCTCATGCCATTTTTTCACGTACTCTAATCTTTCTTTAAATTTTTTCTCTTGCCCTTGCTCTGTCGGAAAATAATATTGCTGCCCTTCCAAAGAAGGCGGCATTGTTTTCATCGTTGTTAATTTATCTTTTTCATCATGGGAATATTGATAACCCTTTCCATAATCCAGTTCTTTCATTAATTGTGTCGGCGCATTTCTTATTTGCAGCGGAACAGGTTCATTAATCGATTCCTTGACGTCTTTTTTCGCTTTTTGTCGCGCTTTGTACACAGCATTTGATTTTGGCGCCAACGATAAATAAATGACAGCCTCTGTAAGATGGACATCACATTCCGGCATTCCGATATAATGGCAGGCTTGGAATACATCCGTGGTAATGGTTAAGGCTTTTGTATCAGCCAAACCGATATCTTCACTTGCAAAACGTATTAATCTTCTGGCTATATACGTCGGATCTTCCCCTGCTTCCATCATTCTGGACAGCCAATAAACCGCCGCATCCACATCACTGTTCCGCATAGATTTATGCAATGCAGAAATGATATTATAGTGTTCTTCACCGTTTTTATCATACAGAAAAGAAGTCCGGTTAATCAGCTGTTCCAGATTGTCTTCACTGATGTTTATGCCTCCGGAATGCGTATCGCTGTTTAAAACCGCCATTTCTAATGTATTTAAAGCTGTCCTGGCATCTCCGCCAGCAAATTGAGCAATCGCTTCTAGACTTTGATCTGTTATACGAATGTCCAGATCACCAAAACCGTCCGGGTGATGGATGGCATTTTTTAAGAGGCTTACAATATCAGACAGCTCCAGCTGATTTAAAACAAAAACCTTGCTTCGCGATAACAAAGCGGCATTCACTTCAAAAGAAGGATTCTCGGTGGTTGCTCCAATGAGTATAATACTCCCATTTTCTACATAAGGCAGAAAAGCATCCTGCTGCGCCTTATTAAACCGGTGTATCTCATCAATGAAAATAATTGTTTTTTCACCCAGGTCACGTCTTGTTTCCGCTTCTTTCATCAAATTTTTAATATCCTTAATACTGCTGTTTACAGCAGATAAATTAATAAATTTCGCTTCCGTCTTTTCAGCTATAATTTCAGCCAATGTTGTTTTACCAACTCCAGGCGGACCCCAAAAAATAATAGAACTCATCTGATCGTTCTCAATAATTTCACGCAAAACTTTTCCGCGAGCCAATAAGTGCTGCTGACCAACAAATTCATCCAGTGTTCTTGGACGGACACGGCTGGCCAGCGGCGCATTTCTCTTATTATCTTCTGAAAAGAGCGATTCCTGTTTCAATGGCCTCACCTCATGTTTATATAACTTGCCTTCAAAAGAACGCTTGTTCCTATTCTAACATATTCATGTTACCAAAAAAACGGTGCATGAAGAAAAAAGCTGTATAAAGGGTTAAACACAGCTCTTTTCTTCTATTCGCTTTTTTATTTACTCGACTTTCGAAACTAAGAATAAGCATATAACTCTTGCTGTATCAGGATGAACATGATTTCTATTAGCATGCTTGCTTTGATTTAAATCATCTTTTTATTTTTGAACAGGATATGGTGTATAGCGCCCGCTCCGGCCAACCACTACGCTTTCCGCCGTAGCGATCGCCTTACACTTTACCACTTTACCTTATTATTTTTGTCAATTCTTATTCTTTTGGAACGGAAGCTACTTTTTCAAGCGACAAAGTTGAGTTATTTAGTATTTCCTCATTCATTTTCCTGTTTTTTATTATAAAAAACTTCGAAATGCTTTACCCATCCCTTGGAACCTTTATTTTCCTACTACATGAGACGTCTGATAGGAATCTGGGGTAATTGTTAAACAATTCAACCTGCCTCCATACGCACACGCACCATCAATATCAATTTTCTTATTCCCGAAAAACACCCTGTTATCCTGTTCACCGCGAATGAACTGCGTTGGTGTATGTCCATGCACGATAGTGAAATTATAAGGATGATCAGATTCTAAAAATGGATAACGAATCCAAATTTTATCGTAGTCAGGCGTGTCCTTCCAATCATCTAACGTTGGATCAATTCCTGCATGGATAAAGAGATGATTTTCAGTTTCATAGTAATAAGGCAGATTGGACAGAAATTCCACATGATCTCTGTCATTTTCTTTAATCTGTTCTCTGACAGAAGGTAAATCCGCTCTGGTAACCCTTTCTGGAAAATGTTCTCTGCCAATATAAGATTTCAGCGTATCCATCCCGCCATTCATTAAATAAAGCTGCTCTTTATTTGCATCTTCGCTATTTATAAAATCCAAAAACATCTGATCATGATTTCCTCTTAAAGCAATAGCACCCTCTTCTACCAGTTCCATAATATAAGCAACGGTGCGTTTTGGCTCCGGTCCTCTGTCAATATAGTCTCCAAGTAAAATAAGCTGATCTTCTTCGGGATTATAATTATTTAATTGCAATAGCTCTACAAGCTCCTGATAGCAGCCATGAACATCACTGATGGCAAGGATTCTTTTATTGGACATGATAATCGCTCCTCCTCTCTTTGCGTATGTGTTTGACTAATTTTAATCACACGATGGCGCAATTTCCTGTATGAAAAATGATATTATTTTTAGAAATTAGCTTCCCTTTCTAGTTACATACTCCCTTCTTTACTATACCCTTATTCGCCCTCATATTAATCTTCAATCACTATTTCATTCCGTTTGCAGGTGTTTTCATTCAATCTGACTATTCGGCAACGACACAATAAAATGTACTCTGGTTATACTTCTCCTCCCTTTCCAGCCTATAAAGCTCCCTAAAATACAATCCTCCTACAATCACCAACTTGTCCTAAACGCTTACAAAGAAGGCATGCAAAAGCAAAGGAGAGCCGTGTATCGCAAGAACACAGCTCTCCTTCATTAATGACTATGTCCGTGATGATGTTCTGCACTTATTTCATAATCATTCTGACACATAATCGAATTTCCATGCGGATTATTTTCCGTTTCCACTTGAATCGTAATATGACCAATTCCTTGTTCGTTCAGAACATTCTCTACGTTACGAAGCAGTGCTTGACTTTCCTCCACTTTCATTTGACCATCTACAATAATATGACATGATAAAGCATTTAAACCACTGGTTATACTCCATACATGTAAGTCATGAATACCTTTAACTCCATCCACACGTTCAATAATTTTCACAATATCTTTTACATCTATATGAAGCGGTGTTCCCTCCATTAAAATATGGACGGAATCCTTTGTAACACGCCAGCCGCTGATTAAAATCAGCACCGCAACCAGTACACTGGCAACTGTATCTGCCCATGTCCATTGAAAAAACATAATAAGCAGTGCGGCCGCAATAGCACCGACGGAACCTAATAAGTCCCCCAAGACATGCAGAAATGCAGCACGCATATTTAAATTCCCCTTTGTGTCTCCACCACGCATCATTGTAAATGCCACAATGATGTTCACCAGTAAACCAATGACAGCAACTACAAGCATACCTGACGATGCCACTTCCGGCTGCTCAAACAGGCGATGGATTGCTTCATAAAAAATAAATATGGATACAGCCAGTAATGTTACCCCGTTAATAATGGCCGCTAAAATCTCAAAACGTTTATAGCCATATGTTTTTGCATAATTGGCAGCTCTTTCTCCCATTATAAAAGCAATCAGTGCAATAAATAGGGAAATCGAGTCACTTAACATATGTCCTGCGTCTGCTAAAAGCGCTAAGCTGTTGGTCAGGATTCCACCGATTACTTCCACAATCATAAACACAGTAATAATAATAAAACTGATCATCAACGTTTTTTTATTGGCACCATGCGTGTGATCATGATGATGTCCCGCTCCCATAGAAAAACCCCCTTCACAATTCGTTTAGAATAAAACAATAGATGAACTAACTATGACTCGCATGATCGATCATTTGTTTCAACAGCAGCATGACGTGTTCATCATCCGGAGAATAATAAATCGTCGTTCCTTCCCGCCGCTGTTTGACAAGTCTCAAATTCTTCAGAAATCGTAACTGATGGGAAACAGTAGATTGCCTAATATCCAACGTCTCTGCAATGGTATTAACAGAGCATTCTTTTTTATACAGCAAATGGAGAATACGGATTCGCGTCGGGTCACCTAATGCTTTAAATGTTTGAGAAACGATAAACAGCGTTTCACTGTCCAACACTTCAGAAGAATGATTTTCCATTGTATAATCCTTCAATATATACTGCCTCCTTGATTATAAGTTTGCGCATTTATGCGATGATGCAACCTGATTTTCTTTATATGAACATATTAACATATAAGCATATAACAACCAAGTATAAAAAAGTTTCCACCTTTGCTTTATTGATCACAATGCCTGCTTCTTAAAATGTTCTATCCAAATAATATTCCATTCTTCTGGACATCCTAACGTTATCCAGTTTTTTAAAAAAAGAGGGATAAACCATGAATAAAGTATTTACGATTTTCGTTTTCATCGGGCTGCCGCTTTCCATCATCGGTACGATCTTTCATTGGTCTGCCATCATGATGTTTCTCATCTATTGCTTAACAATTATTGCATTAGCAGGCTTTATCGGCAGAGCCACGGAAAGTCTAGCCATCGTCTTAGGACCACGAGCTGGCGGCCTGTTAAATGCCACTTTCGGAAATGCCGTGGAACTTATTATTTCTATTTTTGCATTAAAAGCCGGGCTTATCGGAATCGTACTAGCGTCACTAACAGGTTCGGTATTAGGTAACTTGCTGCTCGTCGGCGGCCTTTCCTTTTTTGTGGGCGGCTTGAAATATAAAAGACAGTCTTTCAGTGTTTACGACGCACGGCATAATGCAGGTATGTTAATTTTCGCTGTTATTGTTGCATTTGTTATTCCAGAAGTATTTACGAGTAGCATGAATACTCGTAATACAATGATTTTAAGTGTCGGTGTATCCATTATTCTAATTGTATTATATCTGGCAGCCTTATTATTTAAATTCGTTACCCATCGCGGCGTGTATCAAACAGAACATGCACCAAAAGAGTCTGAAGAGAAGGAAAAACCAGAATGGGGAAAAGGAAAAGCCATTGTCATCCTGGCACTTGCAACTGCGGCTGTTGCATACGTTTCCGAACATTTGGTATCAACATTTGATATTGTTGGCGCTACATTGGGATGGTCCGAATTATTTATCGGGGTCATTATTGTTGCTATTGTGGGAAATGCGGCAGAGCATGCTTCTGCAATCATCATGGCTTACAAAAATAAGATGGACGTGGCTGTTGAAATTGCCGTCGGTTCCACCTTGCAAGTAACCATGTTTGTTTTGCCAACTCTTGTCTTGTTATCTCTTTTCTTTCCAACATCCATGCCGCTTGTCTTTACCTGGCCGGAACTTATCAGCATGGTGACAGCCGTATTTTTAATGATTACCATTTCCAATGACGGGGATTCCAATTGGTTTGAAGGACTTGCACTGTTAGCTGCATATGTCATTATGGGAATCGGCTTTTACTTTATTTAAGGTATTAAAACGAACCAGAAAAGCCTGTACTGTACATAGACCACAGGCTTTTCTTTGTTTCGGCAGCGACTCTCTGCATACAGCACTTTTCAACTATATTTCCAGACCATTATGAAAGCTCTGTCCGTAATTCCCAAAGTTCCGGGAAAAAATATTGATCCAATACTTTTTTCAAATAACTCACACCGCCCGATCCGCCTGTTCCCTTCTTAAAACCGATAATCCGCTCGACTGTTTTCATATGACGGAAACGCCACTGTTGAAATAAATCTTCTATGTCCACCAATTTTTCAGCCAGCTCATATAACTCCCAGTATTGATTGACATTTTGATACACTATCATCCAGGCTTGTTTCACACTTTCATTGGATTGATGGGTTATGCGCATATCTCTGTTCAATACTTCTTTATCGACAGGTATCCCCGATCCAGCCAGTGCTTGAATAGAAACATCATAAAGGCTTGCTGCCTCGTACGCTTCTATTAAAGCTGAATGCCGTTCGGGATCATTTTCATATATTTTCAGCACATATTCCGTTTTATATCCGAAAGCAAATTCGATTAATCGATTCTGATAAGATTGAAATCCCGATGCATTCCCTAACTTATCGCGAAACTCCATATACTCACTTGGAGTCAGCGTGGAAAGCACATCCCATACACTTTTCAGCTGTTCCTGAATTTGCGCAACTCGTGCAAGTTTTTTAAAGGATGCCCCCAGCTGATTTGTCCGGATATTTTCCCTGGCAGCATGGACTTCATGCAGAATTAACTTCATCCACAGCTCACTGACATGGTGGACGATAATAAATAACATTTCATCATGATGGTTGCTTAAACGGTGTTGGCTCGACAATAACGTATCCAGACTCAAATAGTCTGTGTATGTCATTTTCTCTTTAAAATCTGTTTCAATCTCCGTTTCGTTTTCAAAAGCTTGGTGCCGATTAACTGATTTCATTTTACCACTCCCCTATTGGTTTGATAACAGCACGAACCGGACTTCCATCCCCTTCTTCCAGCGCCAGCGGCAATGCAATCAGTTCATAATCACCCTCTTCCACTTGATCCAGCATCACATTTTCTAAAATATAAATATCATGACGATATAATGCATGATGTGCTGTTAAGTCTTTACTTGAAATGGAATCGACAGAAGGGGTATCCACGCCTGCCAGTTTGACACCCAGCGACTTCATATAAGCAGCTCCATCCGCTGTAATCGCTGTTACTTCTTCCGGAAAACGCTCCGGCTTATTCGGAAGTACCGTTTTGATTAACAAGCGTTCGGCATATTCGATTTTTTTTGTTTTCAAAGCTTCTTCACTAATTTCATCAAAATCACTTAAATCAATAACCTTACAAGGGCCAATATAGCGCTCGATATCCAAGTCAAATATCCGCTTGCCATCATTTAAAAAATGAAACGGCGCATCCACATGTGTGCCAATATGGGCACTTGTTGTAATCCTGCCAATATTCACAGAGCCCGACATTTCTTTGGTTACAGGGGTATCATAGTGAAATGGCTCATCTTCCGGCCAATGTGCCAGCTTATTATTCAGAACTTGAGAAATATCTATCCATTTAGACATCAAGAAACAACCTCTCTTTCATTGGAAAATTGCTCATATGCTTTTTCTTCCATTATATTTTTCAGAGTTTGTACGCAGTGATAAACATCTTCAAAAGAATTATATAAAGCTACAGGGGCAAGACGGATACCGGACGGTTTTCTGAAATCAGGAATAACATTCTTCCATTTTAATGCTTTACAAATACGCGCCGCTTCCGGATGCTCCAGATAAATGTGCCCGCCACGTTGCTTTTCATTGATGGGATTACAAATAATAAAGTCAAATTCCCCCAGTTCATATTCGATTACATCCATCATATATGCTGTCAACTGCAGCGATTTTCTGCGTATTTTACCTATCCCTGCTTCCTGAAAGAGCTCCAGCGCACCAATCAGCGGAGCGGCACTTAACACATGCGGTGTGCCAATTTGGAATGCTCCAGCATCCGCTGCAGGTGTCAGTGTATGTTCCATATCAAACTGTTTTTCTTTATCGGAACTGAACCAGCCTGCAAGCCCCGGCGAAATACCGAAATGATTCTCATTCACAAAGAGCGCAGCTACACTGCCGGGTCCGGCATTTAAATGCTTATACGTACACCAAAACGCAAAATCAACATTCCAATCATGTAACTCATGCGGAATAGCTCCAATCGAATGGCATAAATCAAAACCTATTTTTATACCGCGTTCATGCGCAGCCTTTGTCAGCATTTCCATATCTAAGACTTGGCCGCTCCGATATAGCACACTCGGCAATACAATTAACGCGACCTCCTCTGTCATGGCGTTGATAATCGCTTCTTCATCCAGTGTATGGCCATCCTCGCTTGGAACTTGAATAAGGTGCGCGTCATCATATCCTTGCAATGCTAACTGCGCCTTTAAAGCATAAATATCACTGGGAAAATTAAGCGCATCTGCCAATATTTTGGTCCGTTTTCCTTCGGGTTGATAAAATGTAGACACAAGCTGATGCATATTGACTGTTGTCGATCCGGTTACGATAACTTCTTCTTTTTTCGCCCCAACCAGCCCAGCCATATTATCACCAAGTAATTCCGATAAATAGTACCAGGGAATCTCTCCTCCCGTCCATCCGTCAATGGCATGTTCCTTCCATGAGGCCATTACATCATAGACAGACTGCTCTGCTCTTTTACTCATCAACCCTAACGAATTTCCATCCATGTAAACGCATTCATTTTTGAGGTAAAATTCATTGCGAAAAGTCCGCAATGCATCCGCTGCATCCAATTTTTCAGCATAAGCTTTGGTATATTTTTCTTGCATTTTCTCCACTTCCCTTAGCGATTATTTGGAAAGGTTCATGATTCATCCTATTGTAGGATACCTCTTCATTTTACAACAGCCATGGGAGGAGATACAACTTCTGAGCAGCATCTCCTCTGCTTGGATAACTATTTCCTGTAAAACGGATCCTTTTCTACCTTTTTAGTCCTTACGTGCCACAAAACGTTTGATAATCCTGTTCTGGCGGGTCGGCAGCATATTTTTCTTGTTCTTCCGTATACGCATAAGGGTTTTCCAGTGCTGCTAACAAAGCTTGGAAAGGTTCATAATCTCCTTTTTCCACCGCTGCGGTCAATACCTCTTCCACCAGATAATTCCTCGGAATAATCGATGGATTATGCCGTTTCATTACTTGATAAGCTATTTCTAAAGATGCCGATTGCCTTTCAAGCTTATCCTGCCATGCTTGGTACCACTCTTTAAAAGCTGTTGATTGAAAAAGCGCAGAATCCACATCAAACTGCTCCAGGGTTAAGGAACGAAAAGTGTTCGTAAAATCGGCATGATATTCCTCCATTAAATCCAATAAATTTTGAATCAATGTTTTATCATTATCCTTTTTATCCACAATACCAAGCTTTTGTCTCATCCCGTCTAACCAATATGCTTCTACAGACTGAACGTATGTTTCTACAGCCTTTTTCGCCTCAGGAATCGCCTGTTCTTCATCCTCATCCATCAGAACTAACAAGGATTCTGCAAAGCGTGCCATATTCCAAGCGCCAATGCCCGGTTGATTGCCGTAAGAATAGCGCCCTTGATCGTCAATGGAACTAAACACCGTTTTCCGGTCATATTGATCCATAAAAGCGCACGGACCATAATCAATGGTCTCTCCGCTGATGGAGACATTATCTGTATTCATTACCCCGTGGATAAACCCTTTTAACTGCCAGTCTGCAATCAATGCAGCCTGCTTATCTGCTACCTTATATAAGAATGTCAAATAACGATTCTCATCCGCTGCAATCTCTGGATAATGCCGCTTGATACTATAGTCTGCCAATGCTTGTAAATCTTCTTTACTTCCCCATTGCCTTGCATATTGAAACGTTCCCACCCGAAGATGACTTTTAGCTACTCTTGTTAATATAGCGCCCGGCAGCGGAGCCTCACGCAATACTGTTTCACCTGTTGTGGCTACCGCTAAACTGCGGCTTGTCGGAATGCCCAGTCCATGCATTGCCTCACTGATTAAATATTCCCTGAGCATCGGACCAAGCACAGCCCTTCCATCTCCGCCGCGGGAATAAGGCGTTCTGCCAGAACCTTTCAATTGAATATCATAACGCTCTTCCTTTGGAGTCACTTGTTCACCAAATAATACAGCCCGGCCGTCACCAAGCATGGTAAAAGAGCCAAATTGATGTCCTGCATAGGCTTGGGCGATTGGTTCACTTCCATCGGGAAGCTGATTGCCTGCAAAGATTTCCGCTTCGTCTTTCAAAGCGGAACTGTCCAACCCTAATTCTGCTGCGAGCTTTTCATTATATACGACTAAAACTGGAGCGTCTGCTTTCGCTGGTTTTACATTTTTGTAGAAAAGATCAGGCAATTGCTGATAGGTATTTTCTAAATTCCAGCCTTGATTCTGTTTATCAGTCATCGTATCGCCTCATTTATTTAAAAATTTGTTTTCTTTAGGATAACATATGAATGGTTTAGGGAAAGAATCTGGTGTTTTGTGCTGTGTGATGAAACCTCTGAAGTCCCATACAAAGAAAGAAACAGAAAAAGCAACAAAATAAAAAAGCTATAACAAACCATCTAACAAACTTTATTAGTGTTATAGCGAAATTATTTTATGGAGTTGTTTTTTTGTCACTTTCTGACAGAGCAGTTTTTCTTGTAGAAAAGAACGAAAGAAGTTGAGAACCACTCCAACTTCTTTTATCATAATTTTTTTACCGCTCTTTTTCTTTTAAAAGAGCGGGTTTTTTTGCATAAAAAAAGTCGGGAGCCACCCAACTTTTTTCCGTCACCCTTGGGACGTAAAAACACCTAGTTCTAATAGACCCTTATTTTAATCCAAATATAAACTTGTGTCAATTCGATTTCAGCGGACAAAATGTCATGAAATACTTGATAAAATAAGGGTTCTATATATCTATTCCCTTTATCCTCTAAATTATTCTTAATCACAAAAGTTAGAAATACCTAAACCTTCTTTGTCGAACTACAATTTTTTAGCAGAAGTGATTAATCAAACTTTAAAGAGCAAATAAAGCGAGTAACAGCAATGACTTTCAACCTATAATAGTTATTAAGAATAGTACTGTCCTGCCTAACAGCACTACTCTTTTGTATTCTTATATCCAAAGAACTCATAGAGCAGAATGATGATGGCAGTTACAAATCCTATTACTATAAAAGTATTTACTTTAGGTATATCAAAAACAAACACTACAATAATAAATACAATTAAAACCATGAGTATCTGTCCATAATCTTTCTTTCTATTTTTCCTCTTATTACTCATAATGTATTTCAGAGCTCCTTTGGTTTTAATCTTTCCAGAAAAAATCAAATAATAAGTGTACATGTCAGTTATTTACCCGGTATATTATACTATAAACAAATGCATCATTTTTATTTTAAAGAAATACCTGCTCCACAAGATATCTGTATAATTAATCGAAGAAAGCGTGATAATATGGCAATCCTTCCTAACAAACTTGGAATTACCAGCCAAACTGAACTCAACCGTATAGAAGAGAAGGTTTCGAAGCAAAAAGCAAAACATCTCTTTGACTCTGGTGATATGAACTTTATAGAAATAGGAACTTTCAAAGGATTAAGCGAAGTTCATAGATATCTTTTTGAAGACATCTATGAACTTGCCGGTATGATGCGCGATGTAAATATAGCTAAGAAAGATTTCCTGTTTGCCCCCATCATGTATCTAAAGGATTCTTTGGATTATATAGACAAGATGCCTCAGCATTCCTTTGATGAGATTATTGAGAAATATGTTGAAATGAATGTTGCGCACCCCTTTCGAGACGGGAATGGCAGAAGCGCAAGAATCTGGCTTGATTTCATGTTAAAATCGGAAATTCGCAGCGTAATTGACTGGAATGTAGTAGATAAAAAAGATTACTTACCAGCTATGGAACGCAGTCCAGTACAAGATATTGAGATAAAACAAATCTTAAAAACCGCTTTGACGCCCAAAACAAATGATAGAGATCGGTTCATGAACGGAATCGATGCCAGTTTCTATTACGAGGGTTATTTTGCATACAAAATAAAAGAATTATAAGGAAACAGCGCTCATTTCAGAGTTGAAATAAGCGCTGCAAGAGAGTGCTCTTTAAACCACTGGAAAAGCAGGTAAATCATCCACAAAAGCAGAAATATCCTGCCTCGCTTCCTCCTCCGTCACTAAACAAGCATCCAACGACGCCGTAATTCCTTCCTTATCCATCTCACTGCCAATCAAAACAAGCTCTGTCATCCGATCCCCGGCCTGTTCATCCCAGTCCGCAAATAAAGAGGGGTCCTGTTCGTTTAATGCTTCCTGTTCTGCTTCTGAATAACTTGCCAGCCATCTGCCTGCTCCTTCCAGCGTCATCATCGAGCCAGCCTGTGATAAAAATCCTGCTACATCATTTCTGGTCACTAACCAGAAAAATCCTTTCGCCCGGAGAATTTGCTCCGGCCAATTTTCCAGCCATGCTTGAAAACGCTCGGGATGAAACGGTTTTCTGCTGCGATAGACAAAGGAACTGATTCCATACTCCTCTGTTTCCGGAATATGCTCTTCATTCAGTTCCTTGATCCAGCCAGCGCCATGCTTTGCTTCTTCAAAGTCAAATTGACCGGTTTGAAGCACCTGTAACGGGTCCACTTTTCCGAAGGCTGCTGTGATAAACTTCGCATCCGGGTTTAGCTTATAAAGTAAACTCTTTAATGAAGTAATCTCTTCCTCCGTCATCTGATCTGTTTTATTTAAAATAATCACATTGGCAAATTCAATCTGGTCTACCAGTAAATCGACAATCCCTCTTTCATCATCCTCAGCAACTTCCATCCCGCGGTCCATCAGCAGATCCTCTGATTGATAATCCTTCCAAAACTGATGACCATCGATGACCGTTACCATCGTATCAATCTGGAAAAAGGCATTTAAGTCGATTCCCAATTCATCATCCGCATAGACAAAGCTTTGCGCGACTGGAATTGGTTCCGACACACCGCTTGATTCAATCAATACGTAATCAATATCGAGTTCTGCTAATTTTTCCAGTTCTACAATCAGGTCTTCTCTTAATGTGCAGCAAATACAGCCATTAGTCATTTCCACCATATTTTCTTCCGTACGGATAAAACCGCCTTCTTTTACCAATTTGGCATCCACATTTATTTCACTCATATCATTCACGATAACGGCTATTTTCAATCCTTGCTGATTTTGAAGCAGATGATTCAGCAGGGTTGTTTTTCCCGCACCTAGAAATCCGCTTAAAACCGTTACTGGTATTTTCTTGCTCACTTTATTTCACGCCTTTCTTACAGATAGACTGCCTGCAATACCTCCCTTTCCAAACATGGAAAATGACAGTATTACAGTCACCTAAAAATCTTAATACCTATTTAGAAGATTTCTCTCCACGAAGGAAAGAATCAACCTCTTTCCTGATCTAAATAAACACGGCTCGGTGTCGTCCCTTGCTGATACAAATACTTTCCACTGTACCCTTTCGTTTTCTGATCCACCTTGGCAATCACCAGTTGGCAGATACGCATATCTGCTTGCAATTGAACAGGAACGCGGTTGGCATTAAACAGTTCCAAGGTAATTTGCCCGGAAAAACCCGGATCAATCCAGCCCGCATTTTGAATGAAAACACCAAGCCTTCCAATGGAGCTCCTTCCTTCCACAAAAGCTGTTAAATAATCAGGAAGTCCGATTTGTTCCAAGGTCGTACCTAATACAAAACTTTGTGGCGGAATAGTGATTGTTTCTTTATCTCCAATCTGTATTTCTTGGTAATCTGCTGGTTGATCAATCGATAAATAAGGTGTCGACATATCATCGACAACTAAAAATTCTTTCCCTAACCGTAAATCAATGGAAGCAGGCTGCACGCTTAATTCCTGAAAAGGGGTTACAGACAATTGCTTATCTTCCACATATTTTTTTATCGTTTGTCCAGATAAAATCATCTTACACGCTCGGATAACCGCCACGGGAATGGGTTTCTAAACGTGGACCAGTCCTCACCCATTTCTGATTCACTCAACAGGCAGCGTTCTAAATCCTCGGTTATCTGCTCCTTATCCAAGTCCATGCCGATGAATACTAGCTTCGTATGCCGGTCTCCAAATTGCGGATCCCACAGCTCTCTGACTTCTGGATTATTCTCTAATATTTCTCTCTGCTGGGCTTTTGGCAGCGAATCAACCCAATAAGCTAACGGCTCCACCTCGACAGAAGGACCTGCCTGTGATAATAATAAGGCCAGGTCATTATGTGTCGCACACCAGACGACGCCTTTCATGCGGACGATTTCTTTTGGTAAATCCTGATACCAGCTTACCAGCCGTTCCGTATGAAATGGCAATCTGGACCGGTACACAAAGGAACTGATTCCGTATTCTTCGGTTTCCGGCGTATGATTTTCCACGCCTGCATTTAACTCCTGTAACCAACCGGCTGACGCACTGGCCTTCTCAAAATCAAATAAATTCGTATGGACAATTTCCTGTAAATCAACCTGACAATGCTGCGTACGGATGATCTTTGCTTCCGGCTGTAGGGTACGAATCACTTTCTCCAGCTTTTCCAAATCCTCCGCTTTGACTAAATCGGTTTTATTCAAAATCAAGACATTACAGAATTCAATCTGATCGATTAATAAATCCGCAATATTTCGTACATCCACATCGCTCACTGCCTGTTTCCGGTCAAGCAGTGAATCGCCTGAACCGAAATCATGCCAGAAACGGTTCGCATCGACAACAGTAACCATCGTATCTAAATAGCAATATTGGGTTAAATCAATATCCAGGCTTTCATCAATATAAGAGAAAGTCTGGGCTACCGGAATCGGTTCACTGATACCAGAAGACTCAATCAATATATGGTCGAACTCTTCTTGTTTTACGAGTTTTTCCACTTCCACTAATAAATCCTCCCGCAGTGTGCAGCAGATGCAGCCGTTAGACATTTCAACCAGCTTTTCCTCTGTTCGTGAAAATCCGCCTTGCGATTGAACCAGCTCACTATCAATATTGACCTCACTCATGTCATTGACGATGACAGCCACCTTTAACCCTTCCCGGTTATGTAAGACATGATTTAATAACGTTGTTTTTCCAGAGCCTAAATACCCGCTTAATACAGTAACAGGAATCTTCTTCATATGTTCGCCCTCCTAATCGTAATCGTTACGGTTTGTTGACCAAAAAATTAAGCAAGGCAATATTGAAAGCCTTTTTCCAATTCTTGATGGTCCAAATGCTTCCCAATAATAACAACCTCGCTTTTCCGCTTTTCGTCCTTTGTCCATACATCGCCCTCTGTACCTGCAAACAACATATGCACTCCTTGAAATACCACTTTTTGATCCATTTGTTTAATGGAAAGAACACCCTTATAACGGTATAGACTCTCTCCTTTTATACGAACTAAGTACGCAAACCATTTATTCACTTTGTCCAAATCAAGCGGTCGTTCATCTTGAAATACAAAGGATGTCACGTGATGATTATGATGATGGTGATGCGCTTTTGTTAACAGGTCAGGGTCAATGTTTAACACATAATCTAAATCAAACGATTTTTTCCCGATTAAATCCTTGGTATCTACCTTTCCATAGGTTGTATAAAACTGCGCAGCATTTGGATTCATATGCGTCAATTGTGTTTCCAGCTGCTTTTTTTCATCTCCTGTAATCAAGTCTGTTTTGTTTACCAGCAGAATATCGGCAAATGCAATCTGCTGCTCCGGCTCTTCTTCCTGCAGGTGCTGCTCGATATGCTTGGCATCGACCATCGTAATCACACTGTCGATTTCAAAGGTATCAGCCATTTGCTCGTCCATCAAAAACGTTTGAATAACTGGAGCCGGATTTGCCATCCCTGTTGTTTCAATGACAACCCGATCCACCTTTTCTTCCTGTTCCATTAAATTAGTTAACAAGTTAATCAAATCACCGCGTACATTACAACAAATACAGCCGCTGTTGATTTCAACAATTTCTTCCTTTGTTCGTATCACCAGCTGACTATCAATCGATGTATCACCAAACTCATTAATGATCACAGCCACTTTCTCATCTGGCATATCGTGCAGCAGATTATTTAACAATGTCGTTTTGCCGGCACCTAAGAAACCCATTAAAATAGTTATCGGAATGGGCTTTCCTTCTTATCTAAGCTAAGCTTGTCCTATGTACATGAAAGAAAACAACTTTCCGCCAATCACTGACAAAAGCTTTTAATTCCCTTCATGTCTTGCTCATCAAAATAACGAAGGAGGCAAATAGGGTATTATTCTCCGACCCGATGTAATTACCAGCTTGCTTTTTTTACACCAGGCACTTGTCCTTTATGCGCATATTCTCTAAAAGCAATACGAGACATGTTGAATTTACGCAGATATCCACGTGGTCTTCCTGTAACCTCACAGCGGCTTTTTAAACGGGTCGGCGAAGAATCCCGAGGCAGTTTGCGAAGTGCTTCATAATCTCCTTTTGCTTTTAGCTCTCTTCTTAATTCTGCATATTGTGCAACCATCTGCTGGCGTTTTTTCTCTTTTACAACTTTCGACTTTTTAGCCATTTTGGATCTTGCTCCTTTCAACGTTATTATTTATTTTGTATTTCTTAACAATTTAAATCGTAATGACTACGAATAAAAATCATTATAAACTATTTTGTCAATCGTGTAAACAGTAATTATTACGTTTTATGTTTACCTGCTTTGATTTTCAAACTTCCCCTCCTAAAATGTTTAACCCCAAAGAAAGGTTGTTGAATTACCAACAGCCTTTCTTTTGGGTTTTGATTTTCCTTATACCATTCCCAAAAAATGCATTCTTTTTACGTTATCTGTGAAATAAACATCGTCGCAATCCCGAAGTATATCAGCAATGATAAAATATCATTGATTGTTGTAATCAATGGACCTGATGCAACAGCGGGATCTGTTTTAAATTTATGAAGAATTAATGGAATAATCGTTCCAGCAAGTGTTCCGATAATTAATGTAACTAAAAGAGAACTTCCTACAACAAATCCAAGCACCCAGCTTCCTCTCCATAGATAGGCTATAATAGTTATAATAATCGCACATGTGATGCCGATAATAATTCCTACCATGAACTCTCTCCATAAGAGCTTTGCAGTATTTTTTAAATTGAGTTTCTCAGAAACAAGACCGCGTACAACAACTGCAAGAGATTGTGTACCTGTATTCCCTGTCATCCCAGCAATCATCGGCATAAAAAACGCCAAGGCAACAACACTTTCTAATGTTTCTTCAAAACTGTCAATAATTCCTCCAGATATAAGTCCGATAAATAATAATAGAATAAGCCAAGGAAGTCTTCTTCCCGCTGCGATAAACGGACTTGTGTGAAAATCAATTTCTTTCCCTGATGCAGTAAGTTTTCCAATATCTTCATCCGCTTCTTGATGAATAACGTCAATAATGTCTTCTACATGGATGATCCCCATTAATTGTTTCTTATTATTGACCACCGGAATAGAAACCAGATCTCGATCACGAAAGACTTTTGCTGCTTCTTCTTGGTCTAGATCAACCGGAAAATAAACCAGACTCTTTTTCATAATATCGGAAATAATTGCTCTATCATCTGCTTCAAGTAATTCTCTTACCGATAAAATTCCGGTTAATTGTTGCTTCGAATTGATGATATAAACATAATGAATATTCTTTTTTCCCTGTACTTGTTCTCGCAAGTGAAAAATAGCTTCATTTACTGTATACGACTCATTCAAAGCAGCGTAACCTTGTTTCATTAATAATCCAGTTGTTTCTTGTCCATATTGATCAGGCTTCATTTTGAAACCTCCTTTCTACAGAAAATATGGAGAATAAAAAGTTTTATCTGCCATTTGCTTTCATCTTATCAAGTCTAATACAATTTTTAAAAATAAAGTACTTTTTAGGAGGATTCCAAATACAAATAATGATTACAGTACTTCTATTGATCTAGAATTTCCTGTTCAATACTTTTCTATCCCATAAATAAAATGAAATTTGTATCAAAATAGCAATAAGCAAAAGAACAGTAATAATTATACCTAAATATGCTAAATCAGCAGAAAGATCTCCACCACCATAAATCAAACTGAAATAACTGTTCACCCCATAAGTCGCCGGCAATATATCACCTATCTTTTGATAAAATGATGGAAGTAATTCGCGGGGAACGATTGCTCCAGAACTAACCAGCTGTGTTGCTGTTAAGGCAATATTAAAAATCATTCCTGGATTACCAAACAACATTACAAAAACTTGAGAGATCGTTAAAAAACTAAAGAGCAATACTGCTTGGAATCCCCACAGTGCGAAAAAGTGCTGGTCCATTTCTATATGAAATAGGTACATAAGGGAGACTGTCAATAAAGATATTCCAACCGCTAATAGAACATTAATTGCTTGCCTTCCAAGGAAAAGAGAAGTTCGTGAATAGCTGTTGGTTAATTTTCCATTAGCAAACTGTAAATATTGACTGATCAGCATGGCACTTATATAAGAAGCTAATACAATCAATAGTGGAACCATTGTAACAGCAAAGCCCTCTTTATCATTTGTTTTCACTATGTTTTCCTGTACAGGATTACCTTGCATGTTTTCCTCTACCAACTGCACTACTTGCGTTGCTATCTCCTCAGTCATTGCTTCCATCTCTTCATTTGGAGCTTCTGCTGCTGCCATTTCTGGAATACTTTCTGCCAATTGGCTGTCTCTTATTTCTCTGACTTGTTGATTGAATGAATCATTTAATTGATTTGCTGCTGTTTCCATCATTTGTTTTGTCAATGTTGGAGCTGACTGATTAATATAGTAATCAAACGTTATGTTTTCGTTTTCTGCTATTTTTTCCATTAATTGACCTGGAAGATGAATCAGCATATTGATATCTCGCTGATCTAATGCTTGTTTTGCTTGATTTAATTCTTCATACACCTCTACTTGAAATAAATTTCTCTCCTCTAATTCATTTATTATCTCTTCTCCCAGGGCAGCATCATTATTGACCATTCCAACCGAAAATTGATCTGTACGATCATAAACCCCATCGTATCCTGTTAACCAGACAATCACAAAAATAAGTTGAAACGCAATCGCTACCGAGATACCTAATAACGTTTCTTTCTGTTTGAAAAAGCTTTTTAATACGTTCATTGTGCATTCCTCCTTTTATTAATGTAAGTACTTGCTTGCATAACGTTCAAAAAAAATTATTGAAGCATTTGAATAAAGTATGCGATATTTTTATTTATAAAATCATCAACCGATAATTCCTCTGATCCAGAATTAATTCTGGTTTTTGTTAGAAAATAACCGAAATTAATAAAAACGAAATTGGTGGCAACAATATAAGGATCTACTTTTCTTATTTTTTCTTTTTCTACCATTTGTGTAAAATAATTTGTAATAATTTCAATATACTTTTGCGGTACTTGTTTTAATAAATTATTTAATTCTGCAAATTGTTCAGACTCTCTTAATGCTAATAAAATAACGTTTTTCTTTTTATCCAATAAAGCTTGATACTCTCTTACAATCATGTTTAAATCTTTTTCTAAGTCCCAAACTATTTTTTCTGCAAATGTATTTTCCAACAGTTCTACAAATGCATATTTTTGCATAGCTGCTTCCACAATCCCTTTCTTATTTCCAAAATGACGAAACAATGTCACCTCATTGACACCTGCCCGTTCAGCAATTTCTCTGGTTGTTGCCCCTTTGTATCCTTTTTCATAAACCAATTCTACTGCTGCTTCAATAATTTTATCTTCTGTTGATAATTCCAAACTACTTCCCTCCAAGATAATGCAAGTAACTACTTGCATATAGTATAGGAATAATTTTATGTGTTGTCAATCGTTGAATTAAAGGAAGCAACCTACTTCTTACCAAATAAGATAATCATTGCTGTAAAAAATAAATATATGGCAATCAAAAGGAGATGGAGTAATCTATCATACCATTTATGAACATATTATTCTTGAAGTACGCCAAGATGTTGTAGAAGATATTAATCTTCATGTTGGTATATATGATAAAAGACTTTGGCTATGGAGATATAAACGGACTGCTTGGTCTAGATCTGTTAATGAAAGCAGGGTTTACAATAAACTTTTCACAATTGAAACTACATCGTTAGAGTAGACTTTGTGAAAAAAACTTCTTTTACTCCATTCTGTTAACTATGGAAAATCTCATCCACTGTTGTTATTTTAAAATCATGTCATACATTTATTCAAAATAAATCCATCTATAGAAATTCCCACAAATTCTCCTACTCCTGTAGGTCAAACAGGGCGTTCTCATGTTCACTTACGGTTTTAATCATTAATGACAATCCACCATTTATCATCCTTCATAAATTTAAACCGTGATATGCATGAAACACACCACGGTTTAAAAATCATTTCTAATAAAGTCTATTTACTTGGTTTAATATCTTATAGGGTACAGTCAATGTTTCTTACTCTGACTCTTCATCTTCACCATCATCATCACCGTCATCTGAATCCTCTGCTTCTTCATCATGGTCTTCTTTGACTTCAAAATAGGAATCTAAAATTTGCTCACCTACTTTTAGATTAATTTCATTCCCTTCCCCTATTCCGACATGCGGGACAATAACAGCATAAGCAACTTCCGGATCATCAAACGGCGCATAGCCAACTAATGACAAATTATTAAGGTCAAAACGTTCGCCATCAACGTATTCAGCAGACTCTGCTGTCCCTGTTTTCCCGGCCGGATTATATGATTTATCATCGAAATAATCATTACCTGTTCCTTGTGATCCTTGATAGGAGAGACGAAATCCGTCCTGAACACGGCTGATTTCATCATTTGTCATTTCTATTCGATTCATCACCGTTGGATTGGTTGCATAATATAATGGCCCAAGCTCGTCCATCGAAGCAACTGGATCACGGGCCTCTTTTAAGAAATGAGGCTGAACACGATAACCGTCATTGGCGATGGTAGATACATATTGTGCCAGCTGTAAGGCTGTGTATGTATCATACTGCCCGATAGCAAAATCAAGAAGTGTACCCGGATCTTCCGGTGTTTGTCCTCTTAATCCGGTACTTTCATTCGGATAATCAACCCCTGTTGTGGAGCCTAGTCCAAATTGATTGAAATAATTTTGCAGGGTTTGCAGGGTTTCTCCCATATTTAAATCTATATTGGCATTTTGAGGCATCGGATGCCGATTGTCACCGCCCAAGCGCAAGGCAACATAGAACATATAAACATTGGACGACCTTTCCAGCGCCGTTAAATCATTTACTGTCCCCATATCTTGAACCGAACTTTTCGCTTCCGCTCCTGCTAAATTCATCGGTGCATCCCTAAATGTATCTCCCGGAGATATAGCACCTGAATCATAGCCCGTCAGGATTGTCGCCCCTTTAATACTAGATCCTGGTTCATGCGCATTATTAAGGGCCCCCAATCCGGCGTCATTATATTCATCATTCTCATCATCATATTCTACTCCAGAAACAGCTAACAGTTCTCCGGTTTGTGGGTTCATTACTACAGCATAAGCATTTGTAGCAAACCGATTTTCATAAGAATTGCTTGCTTTCATCGATTGAAATTCATCTAATAAAATGTCATCAACCTCTTGCTGAAACTCTAAATCTGTCGTTAATACTAAATCTTTTCCTCGTTCTCCATCAACAATCGTCTCTGAATCAATAATCGATCCATTTTGGCGTGTTGTATATTGAATTTGTTCCTTACGTCCGCGCAAAAAGTCTTCATATTGCTCTTCCAGTCCGCTCCTGCCAACACGATCATTCCTGCTGTATCCCTTTGTCAAGTAAGCACTCATATCTTCAGCAGGAATACCTTCTTCCTGACTGGAAACATTTCCTAGAATACTAGTTAATGTATCTCCATTTGGATAATTACGATCCCACTCTGTGGTAGCATTGATACCAGGCAATTCATCTAAATTTTCAGCTACAGCAGCATATTCCTCCGCTGTTACATCTTCATTTTTCACAACCTGTGGAGTAAGAGCGTACGCACTATCCAACTCTTTTTTGATCGCAATAAGTTCTAACTCTTCATCTGTGAAATCGGAAATTTCTTCATCCGTAATTAAGTCCAGCGTAGCATCATATACTTCGGAATTTTCCATTTCTTCTGTATTTACTGCTTCTAACCGCTCTTCTATTTCTTCCTCATGATGCAATAAATAATATTCTCTTCTATCTCTTTCTGTAATTTGATCAATATATTGGTCATCACTCATATCAATATATTGCGATAACGCTTCGGCCACCTCTAGACGATCCTCTGCTTGAACGTCATTCGAAGGCGTATACGTAATAGAATACAACGCTTCATTATCTACAATAATTTCTCCATTGGTATCAAATATTTTCCCTCGGGGTACTGGTACGCTCGTCGTATCTAAATTCGTCCTCTGAATTTCTTCTTGATAAGACTCCCCATTTAAAATCTGAACAACACCTAACTGAAGTACGAGTGCAGAAAATAAAAGGAAGATGGCAAAGAAGAGGATATTCATACGAACTGGAAGCAAGGCACGTTTTTTATTATTCTCCTTTTTGTCTTTCACTTTTCTCCTCCTTATTTTATATCAGGTATATTATCAATACGAATTCTCTGTAAACAGTTTTAATAACAAAACGAAAAGCATATCTATTTGTTGCTCTATATATTCATTTACGAAACTTACATTAACATATATGAACTTGAGAACCCAGTTTTAACTTTTTTTCAGAAATCTTATTTAGGCATGGCTGGATTTTTATTTTTGTCTATTCCTTTACCAATATTATAAGTAAACATACTTCATAAAGGAAACTTTAGGTCAATCAATTAGGCTATAATTTTAAATCTATCCTTTACAATAGATAGACTGCATCGTTTCTTGATCCTTGCACTTCACCCTATGCCTATGGAAAGGAAATTACTTTTAAAGTGCGCAAGTTGAGTTATAAGTAAAAAAGGTTATCCACTTTGTATCGCATTAAGCTCAAAGCAGATAACCTAAAGATGTTTTATTACTGTTTTACAGCATACCGGATCCATAATGTATCATGCGCTAATTCCTTAACAGATTTCAGTTGAAAAGCTGTCTCTTTTATACGGGAGTACGGGGATTTTGCGGCAAAGAAACGATGTCCATTTGGATCTCCATTTGCAATAGGAGCCAAGATAACACTCACTTCGTCTACCAAGCCATTCTGAATAAATGACCAGTTCATGATACCGCCGCCTCCAACCATCATACGCTCGATGTGGAACAGGTTATAGAATTTATCCAGCATGACATCATAGTCAATTTGCTCTTTCCCAGCAATAATATAGGATATTTCTTTCTTCCTGAGAAAAGCTTTATAAGCATTGGATGCCTGCTCTGTTAAGATTTCCACAATATGCGAAGGAACACCGCCATAGCCAAAAGTATTTTCTTCAAAAGCCAATTCCCCGCGTGGATCTATCGATAAATAATACATAGGCGCATCAGCATCCGCCACATAATCTCCTTCCGGAACAGGGGGTGCATTTTCATCTAACACTGGTGTTTTATAATGAGTAATGCCGTCTTCTGTCGTTGCCTTCCCGTTTAAATAGCCTTGTATCCCAAACCGCTGTTTTTCAGGATCTAATGCAAGCTCTTGATATTGCCTGCTTGCTTCTTCAAATTCGCTTAGATTCATAATATCCAGATTACCATCAATCGAGGTATGGGTGTGTATAATAATATATGGTTTATTCATTTTGCATCCTCCTAGTTATTAAATCAGTATGGAGACTGTTTCTTTGGCTGCATAATTTCATGTTTTTAACGAAATGCAGCAGGCTTGTCGCCATCTGTATTTGGCTGACTGATGCCAACATTCTCATTTTTGTAACGCTCCGGATTTTCAACGATTTCTGATATAAATTGAGCAAGACTGGCCCGGGAAGTCTCCGTTCCTTTGTACATTTCCCCTTTATCCGTCAATTGAACGTCTGTGATTGGTTTATTCGTGAGCCAGACAGGGCGTAAAATAGTATAATCCAACGAAGAATGTTCGATAGCTTCTGCTGCTTTTAAGTTTATTGGCCGTGTAGAACCGACCATTTCAAAGTCCCAGGTGTTAAAAGGTTCTGGCAATTCATCATAAATACCCCCTGCATTGATCGCAATGATTCGTTTGACGCCCGATTCGGTCATTGCTTGTCCCAACGTCTCTGTGGTATCTCCTAAATCCATTCCGCCCATCGCATTAATAACGATATCCTGTCCTTTAAGGGCTGCTTTCAATTCTTCTATATTTCTAGCATCCCCATCCACTATTGTTATATCTTGACTGGCTTTATCTTGCACTCGTTCAGCCTGGCGCAAAAAGAGCGTCAGCTTTACATCTATTTGTTCTTGTAAACGGGGGATGATTTCTCTGGCTGTACGACCGTTCGCACCGATAATCATAACGTGTTGCATGAAGGTATCCTCCTTTTTCATTGCGTTGCATCCAATTCTGTCTCCTTTTGGAAGGGCAGCTGGAAAGGCGGACTTTCCAGCTCCTGTCTCTCTAATGACAGTCCACATGTCAATCGTGTTGTTTAATCTCTTTGATGCTTTCTTCCAGAATAGAAATTCCTTTTTCTATTCCCTCTGCATCGATAATTAATGGAGGCAATAATTTAATGACATCATCATCCGCTCCAGAAGTCTCGATAATCAGTCCTTTTTCAAATGCTTTTTGCGTTATTTCTTCTGCGATACCTGGTGTTCCGCAGGCGATTCCCTGCATGAGTCCTCTTCCTCTTAATGTTCCATTCATAAATGGATACGCGCTGATTATTCTGGACAATTCTTGTTGGATAGTTTCTGCTTTTTCTTGAATATCTAGGCTGAAACGATGATCTTTCCAATAATTCAACGCTTCCGTTGCCGCTATAAATGCCAGATTATTCCCTCTGAAGGTGCCATTATGCTCTCCTGGGTTCCATCTGTCCCATTCCGGTTTAATCAATGTAACCGCCATTGGTAAGCCTATTCCTCCTATGGATTTGGATAGACATACAATATCCGGATTGATCCCCGCTGGCTCAAAGCTGAAAAAGGTGCCTGTCCGGCCGCAGCCTGCTTGTACATCGTCTACAATGAGAAGGATTTCTTTTTCTTTACAAATCTGTTCTATCTCTTGTAACCACGTATAGCTGGCTGTATTTAGTCCGCCTTCTCCCTGAACCGTCTCTAAAATAATCGCTGCCGGTAAATCTACCCCGCTTCCATCATCAGAAAGAAACCTTTTTACATAATCAATGGTATTTTCCCCTTCTACATAATGATCAAAAGGCATCACCGTTGCATTATTTAAAGGTATTCCGGCTCCTTTCCGTTTCATTGCATTGCCGGAAAGAGCAAGCGAGCCTATCGTCATCCCGTGGAATGCGTTACTAAAACTGATAATATTTTCTCTTCCAGTTACTTTACGGGCAATCTTGATGGCAGCTTCCACCGAATTCGTTCCCGTAGGACCTGGAAACATGACTTTATAATCTAGCCCTCTTGGACGAAGGATAATTTCATTGAATGCTTTTAAAAATGCTGCCCGAGTTTCTGTCCCCATATCCAAACTATGAATAATCCCGTCATTCTTGATATGCTCTATCAAAGCATGCTGCATTTTTTCATTATTATGCCCATAGTTTAATGCGCCTGCTCCAGCGAAAAAATCGATATATTCTTTTCCGTTTGTATCCCATAAATGGTATCCTTTCGCCTTTTCAAATACAGCAGGAAAACTCCGGCTGTAGCTTCTGACTTGCGATTCCAAATCATTTATTGTCTCTAATGTAGATGATATATTTACAGACATTCTGTACACCTCTTGCTTTTTATAATTTAACTGCTTATCTCAGATAATTTTTCATCCTTATGCATTTATCGTCCCTGTTCGATCCGGTAATCCAATTTATTTTCCATCCTGCTAATTTTATTCATCACTTCTGCATACCCTTTTCCTCTAATAATTGCTGTGGCCAAGTAACAAGATTCAAAATCTTTTGGAGGTAAAGCCACTTCATCCTGGATTTGCTTAACAGGAATAATCAAAATCACATCCTCATCCTCCATGACATCATCCAAACCGCGTATATCCGTAATAACACCTTCTTGATCTGCTAAAATTTCATAGTGACATACGCTATATGAGCTGATTTGGTCAAAATCCGGCCAGCTGTCCTGGATGCTTTCTCCAACAGCTACTTTTATAATAAACTCTAAATACGAAATGCCCGAAGCTTGTTCAATGACATGCGATGCAATAAAACCGCCTGCAGGACGACCCGCAACTTCTATCACTTTGAATCCCTCAGCTGTTACTCTGCCTTCCAAGTGAAAAGCACAATTATTGAATCCCAGCTCTTTCACTGCTGTTTCCGTACATTTCTTTATATTCTCGACAGTTTCATTATCTTTTTCAGATGGGAAAATCTCCATGTAATCCAATGAATAACCAGATGACACCAGATTATCCGCGACACCTGTCATATAGACATGATTATCCTGAACCACTCCGTCAATCGATACTTCCGAGCCATCCAAATATTCTTCGTAGATATATTCATTCGGATAGTAGGTATAAATTTTATCTTCTTCAGGAGAGGTCGATGCAATCATGACGTCATATATCTCACGAATATCCGTATCCGCTTCTATTTTAAAAATACCTTTACTCCCTGCTGCACCGACAGGTTTAAAAATAGCCGGTGTACCAATTTCTTCAGCTGCTTGTTTCAAATCATCGAAAGATTGAACACGTTTAAACTTGGGACAAATTCCAGGGACCTGACTTAGCGCATCTCTCATAAAATATTTATTCCTGGCTCTTTTGGCAGCTTCTACGCTAATAGCTGGTAAGTCTAATTCGGAACCGATTTTTGCCACCAGCTCCACATCTTTATCAGATCAGGTTAATACCCCTGCAATCATATGATCGTTTGCATAGTCTATACCCGCCTTAACGGACGCTTCCATATCATACGTATCTACTATAATAAGATCATCAATTAACCCTGCATCCAAGTCAGGATCTTCATCTGCCATCAAGGCGACCCGATAACCTAACTTTTTTGCAGCATAAATTGGTTTCATTCTTTCTACTTTATAGTTTCTTATATTTACATATATCAACGTCTTCAAAATAGATTTCTCCTCTGTACTTTGAATGGAATCTCCTCTAACAATAAGTTGAACCGTTACATTTTGTGACCCTCTTTTATATTCTCTCTGTATCTATGCTCGACGTTCTAACCGTAAAACAAAACGCCATTCAGCGGGATTTTTCAACCAAATATCTCAACCACAAGGCATCGTTTTGCTGATAAACAGGTAATTTGATTAAAACCCAATCCCCATTAGCATCCATCTCACCATAAAGCAAGCGGCTGCTTCGAAGCAGGTTTGGGAGAGACCGCATCGATATATTCAAGATCCTGTTGGGTTAATGGAATTTCAGCTGCCTTTACATTATTTAATACATGATCAGGATTACTTGATTGCGGTATAGCAATGGTTTCTCTGTTTCGGATACACCAAGCTAATAAAATTTGAAAAATATCTGCCTGATGCTTTTCGGCAATTTCCTTTAAAACACTTTGCTCTGTTAATCGGGTGCCGGAGCTATCATGCCGGTCAACCGGTGCATAAGCAATGACTGGCATATCCTGCTTGCTCATGAAAGGAACCAGGTCATATTCGATTCCCCGGTCCGCTAAATTGTAACGTACTTGATTTGCCGCACAATTTGCGCCTTCTGGAAATGATACTATTTTTTCGATATCATCTGTATCTAAATTAGAAACACCCCAAGCCTTGATCTTACCTTGGTTTTTAGCTTTTTCCAGTGCTTCCACTGTTTCTTGAAGCGGGATGTTGACGTGCCAGTGAAGCAGGTATAAGTCCAAATAATCCACATTTAATCGTTTTAAGCTATCATCCAGACTAATTGGCAACTGCTTTTCGGAAGCGTTGGAAGGAAGAACCTTGGAAATAAGAAACAAACCCTCCCGTTTTTGGAGATAAGGTTTAATAGCTTTACCCACCAAGCGTTCAGAATTACCGCTTCCGTACATTTCCGCTGTATCAATGACTTGAACCCCATTATCCAATCCGGCTTGTATGGCTTTTATTTCTTGATCAGCTTTATTTGGTTTATCTCCCATATTCAACGTACCTAAACCGATAGGAAACACTTCTCTTCCGGCAATTTTCACTTTTTTCATCTGTTATCTCTCTCCAAACTTTTATATCATATTGGAAAATCCTTATTATTTTCATCGTTCGGAATGACAGTTACTCTAATTCGGAAAGTGCAATTCGATAAAGCCTGTCATCACTATCCTCAGGCGAACCTCTGCCATCTCCGTTATTACTTACAAAATAGAGATAATCATCCTCGACCCGCACATCACGAATTCTTCCAAGATCACTTATTACTTCACGATAATCTCCTGTTTCCAAATCAAATGCTAATACAGCAGACCCTCTTAATGCCGCAACATATAAGGTATCATCGTCATAATCCATGCCTGATGGTGCCCATGTTTCTTCATTCCCAGAAGTGAATAACGGGGAAACGAACCCTTCTTGCTCTTCTTCCCCTTCAATAATTGGACAGCCATAGTTTTCACCAGGTTCAATCACGTTTACTTCATCATTGGCATTGTCCCCATGCTCACTGGCATACATCGTACCATCTTCAGCCCATGTAATTCCTTGTGGATTGCGATGGCCAAAGCTATAGACATAGGAATCAGAAGCAGGATTATCATCGGGGATGGAGCCATCTAAATGCATTCTTAAAATGTTCCCGCCCAATGAACTCTCATCCTGAGCTAGTTGCGTATCAGAAGCATCTCCTGTGGTTGCATAAAGCATTTCATCCGGCCCTATTTGAAGTCTTCCCCCATGGTGATAGGCACCGCTAGGGATTTCATCGAGAAGCAGATCATCTTCTCTCCATACCTCATCTTCCAACTGCAGGGTTACAATGCGGTTAAATTGCCCCTCGCCATTTTCATAGGTATAGTAAGCATAGGCTTGATTGGACTCAGAAAAATCAGAAACCAGTGTAAAACCCAGTAATCCCGCCTCTGAAGCTGTTGAAATCTCATGTTCTAATTCCACCTCTTGCCTTTTTGCTTCACCATCTTCTATTCGGACAATACCGCCCGTTCTTTCTGTTATATAAAACATATTATCCTCTACCATTTCCATCGACCATGGTACGTCTAAATTTTCTGCTATAATTTCTAAACCTTCCACAGGCATCGTTGTCTCTTCCTCTTGCGTATCTCCGTCATTATCAGTTGCAGCAGGATCCTCTTCATTTGCCAAGCATCCAATCAGTAAAAACACTCCGAGCAGATACCCTGATATGATTTTCTTCATGCACATTTCTCCTCTCCAATTTATTAATAACTCAACTTTCGCACTATAAAAAGTAGCTTCATTTCCAGAGAAACAGGAGTTGATCGTTCCTTTGCTAACTCCCTTGACAAGGAATAGAAGGTAAGGTGTCAAGCTACCGCTGCGGCGGACCGTTTTGACTCCTGAGGGATCAGCACCATCTGAAGATCCACTTTTGCCAAGCGACCTTCTTTGCAAAAGTTAGCTGAAGAGCGTGCCCCTATGCAGACTAAAGTCGCAACGTCCTGGGGTTGCGATTACTCACCCCATTAAAACCGTTGTTGCAACGTCTGCACTAGTACGTCCTGTACGTCGGAAAGCGGAGTGGTTGGCCGGAGCGGGAGCTACACTCCAAACCCTGTTCAAAAATAGAGGGATGCTTTAGCTAAAAGCAAGCATGCTAATAGAATCCATGTTCATCCTGGTACAGCAAGAGTTATATGCTTATTCTTAGGTGCAAAAGTCGAGTTAATAAAAAGCATAAAGGTATTTTTTCATTAAACCCTCTATCTCACTTTCTTTTGTTGGGATTCATGATACCCCATCAACCTGACTTTAGGGCAAATCATTTGCGCATATTTTTAGATAATTCATTTTGACACTCGCCAACTAGTATGATAAACTCCTTTCAACTATTAAGTTTACTTTAGGTTTATCTTTGAAAAGAGGCGATAAAATGACTTATTCTATTGGAGAAGTAGCAGAAAAATTAGATCTTACTATCCCCACCTTACGTTATTATGATAAAGAAGGACTCATTCCTTTTGTCGAACGCACCGATAATGGAACGCGCGTATTTAAAGATTCCGATATCGAGTTACTAAATGTTATTCAATGCCTGAAATCCAGCGGTATGTCTATCAAGGATATCAAGACATTTATTGAATGGTGTTCTATAGGAGACGCTTCCTTACAACAAAGATATGACTTATTTATCAATCAAAAAGCAGTTGTAGAAAAACAAATGGAAGAATTAAAAAATACCATGGCTCTCATCAATCATAAATGTCATTATTACAAAGTAGCGTTGGAAGCAGGAACGGAAGATGTGCATAAAGACAACAAAATAGGAAATACCGTTTTTTAATTCCTAAAAATAGCTGCACTTTATTATGTTATATATAAAGTGCAGCTATTTTTAGGTCTCGAATTCAGCAAACCCTTAAGAAGAGATGAATAAATTTGAAAGTGCACCGAGAAAATATATTGCAAGACAGCTTTGCTGAATTAGGAGCAGGCATTGATTTTAACGACGACAACCAACCATTTTATACCGAGAATTTTTTAAATGACCAATGGTTATACTAAAGTCAAGAAAATACGATAAAGCGCTAAATCTCCAATGATTCCGGAAGAGAAGATATCTATTTTGAACGAAGAAAGACTGTATATTGTTCTTCTCTTCCTACATAGAAGTAATCGGGAACATATTTAAAGGCTCCACGCTATGTTTAAGAGGTGAAAACACATGAACTTACAAAAACTGCTCCAAACAATCCGCACACAGATAAGCCTACCGGATAGGATCATTCATAACATAACAACAAATTCGCAATCCGTAGAAAAAAATGATTTATTCATTGCCATAAAGGGATACAGCTTTAATGGCCATGATTTTATTAACCAAGCAATCGAAGCTGGAGCTGTTTGTATTATAGGGGAAGAGGATATTCAAGAGCTGCCCGTGCCATATATTAAAGTTCCCAACAGCCGCATAGCTCTGTCTGAACTCGCTTCTGCGTTTTACGGAAACCCAGCAAAAGATAAAAAAATAATTGGGATTACCGGTACAAATGGAAAAACCACCACAGCATATATGATAAAACATATTTTAGAGAATGCCGGTCATACGTGTTCTATGTTTGGTTCCGTAAATACGATCATTAACGGGGATACATACCCTTCCCTGAATACGACACCTGATGCGCTGAACTTGCAAAAACATCTGGCCATAAGCAATGATGAATTTATTATTATGGAAGTATCTTCGCATGGAATAGCACAAGGCAGAATACATGGGATTACATTTGATTTTGGCCTGTTTACCAATTTAGATCATGACCATCTTGATTATCATGGTGACATGGAAGGTTATTTCTTAACCAAAGCAAAAATGTTTGAAAAATTAAAGGATAATGGATGTGCAATCATCAACAATGATAATGCATGGGGAGAAAAACTTAGCGGCATGCTCCAATCATGTGCTTTTTCATTCATTACGTTAGGAAATAAGGAAAACGATGAGCTGACGATAAATAAAATAACTCCTGGATTTTCTGAAATCTCTTATAAAGGACGGAACCTTCCCCTTCAATTAGCCATCTTAGGCCAGCATAATACGTATAATGCAGCAATGGCATTCCTGACAGCTTCACAAATAGGCGTCCCCGTCCAGCAAATTATGAAATCATTACGTACATTCTCTGGTGTCCCCGGAAGATTTGAAGTATTCAGACGTTCAAATGGGACGACTGTCGTTGTCGATTATGCGCATACTGCAGAAGCTTTTTCTAACTGTTTAACTACAGCTAAAACCCAAGGAGCAGGAAAAGTCTTTCATGTTTTTGGTTTTAGAGGAGACAGAGATGCAAGTAAAAGGAATAAAATGATCACCATTTCTAAAAAATTGGCGGATGAAACCATTCTTACATTGGATGATTTAAACGGCGTCCCTCCTGCTGCTATGTTGCAGGAGCTGAAAGAATGGAATGAAGGACAGGTTATTTCAGATCGTACATTAGCTATCCAGTATGCCCTTGAAAAAGCAAAGGAAAATGACTGGGTAATTATCACTGGGAAAGGGCATGAACCTTATCACTCCAAATTCACTTTGCCAGCGAACTCGGATAAAGAAACCGTTGAATATATTTTGCAGACAGATAACATCTATAATAAAACCTTATAAAGGCGAGAGAAACGTTATTGAAAAATGAAATGAACAGGCAATGTAAATAAGGATACTATTTTCCGTTATTGTCCTTTTTTTTCTCTCCTATCCATTACAAAATAAATACAGCGAATACAAAAGCATCAGATTAAAATCACTTTCGCATCCGCTGTTTTCATTCCATTTTACTTTATAAAGTATGTCACATTATCATACGACATCAGTTATTCCACCGATTCACTCTCATAAACAGGGGAAAGTTCCAGCTGTACTTCTTCCACATCTCCGCTGATTCCTCCACTGGATATCGGCCCTTCTGTATATTGCAGTTCCTCCCAAATCATGGTGGCGCCGCCGGACATATGATAGGAATGAGCAATGATAGCGCCTCGCACCGCTGCTCCGCCGGTCAGAGAAACTTCCGCATTGGGGGCAAATATAAGTGTAGGTGCTGCCCAGGAACCGCCGCTGATTTTTATATGATTACCACCTGAAAATATATTCCCTTTGACTCCTGCGCCAGCTCCCAAATCAATCTCTCCATTTTCGGCATAGACTGATCCGAATATTGTTTGACTGCCGGCCAACTTTAACTCCTGGTTCCCTTCCAGAAAAATATCTAGCTGTTTTACATCGCCATGATTATTTATTGTACTGCCGGAACCGAATGTTATTCTGTCCGTCACATAGATGGTAAGCTTTCCTGTACCTGTTATATTGATATGTCCATTTTCCATGTCAAGATGGTCAACTACGATTGCTTTATCTGAATCTCCGGTATGGATGTTCAACACTCTATTCGCATTGAAAGCCATGTTCTTAAATGCCAGATTGTCATCCATATTTAAAGTATAGTTATTCGCCCGATAATCTGTAATAAGCAGACTCCCATCGTTTACAACATGAAATCCATTCACTTCTGTATCCGGTAATACGCTATATCCTGCAGGAATATCCGGAAACGGAGGCAGCTCCGGATATCCTCCTTTTTCTGCTATATCATTGGCTCCTGGATAAAATACACTCCCGCCCCGATTAAGTATTTTTGCAGCACGAGCTTCGGATCCTCGTGGAGCAAAATAATCTCCATTTACTATTTCTTCTCTGCTGATGACCATCGTATCGTCACCCGGCATGACCGTGCCGATGTCTCCGGTAATCGTGCCATTATCTGCATAAATCGTTTCTTGCACCAAAACAGCCATTTCCGGGATGCTTCCCTCATTATTTTGTGTCCGGTTGACTTCAAATGTTTGTTCTAATTTCCTTGCATTCGTACCAATATGGCCGGCGGAAGTCATCACATAGGTCCCAGTATTCTCTTGATCAGCGACCTCTTCAATCGTAATAGCAGCGTAGGGCCTTTCGGAAATTCCCGAGACCATTTCAAATTGATTATATTCTTTATCAAGCTGTTCAAATGCTTCGAAGAGATTTTCAAAATAAGCAGAGGAATCGCTGATTACCTCCGTGTTGTCTATGATTTGTTTGACTTCTTCCATTTTCACTGTTAATCCAGCCTCGGCAATATAAAACGCAGATTGATCATGCTGTTCTCTCGTCGATGTTTTTACAGAATTCAACGTCATACTGATAATACTGACACCAAGTATCGCAATAATCGTGATGATTAAAACAACTGTCACCAACATATATCCTGATTCATTTGTTGATATGTATTGATTTTTTATCCATTTTTTCATAGGAACCAACCTTTTTATAGTAAGGGCGTGTTTCATTATATAATATCCATCATCGAAAGAGTGAGACGATCTGCATCTGCTGTTTCCCGCTTTGGCAGTCTTTCTGATAATCCTTGGTCTCCTGTCCTCTGTACAATTACCTCTGAATTAATTCGGTCTCCACCAATTTTCCATTGGCATTGCTTATTCGGACGACGTACATATCATCTTGCTTTGATACAGTAAAATCGGTCACTTCTCTCACAAAAGGAGTCCCATTTTTATACAGTATTTGTCCTGTTGCATGATAATGATAAGAAATTTCCGTACCATCCGGCTTCACAAATGTTACCTCTCCAGAGCTTTCTCCATCTGTAATTACTGTTTCAGCCATTCTGAAGTCTTTGGTTACTACTTTTGCTGCATAGGTCACATCGAATAGGGATTCCGATTCTGCGGATTGTTGTGTATACTGTTTTTGAACGCCTGTCATGACTTGAGACAACAACAATATGAAAATAGCACCAATGACGAAAACAGCGAGCAGTTCAACAAGTGTCAGACCTTTTTCATTTGTCAGCAATTTTTTCATCGTGGCTCCTGCCCCCATGCTAATACATTTTGCATTTTCACCTGTTGAGCATCGTCATTCTGCTGGTATACTTCCACGACAACGCGATGAAGATGATCAGCGCCGTCCTTTTCTAATCTTATTTGGGTATAATAATCCTCCGTCTCTGGATCATCATGATGAAACGTATAATACATCCAGTCACTATCTTCCTCTACTTCTGTATAACCAGCGGCTTCCATCGCCGTCCTATAATCGGTTGTTCTCTGACTGAGAGCATACAGATTTTCCATTTCTTTTTGAGCAAGATAAGATGCATCTACTACTTCCTCCGATGTTTTATTGATTGCAGCTGACTGTGTAAATACAGTTAAAAATATTGTCAGTACCAAGCCCAGGAGAACAACGGAGACAAGCGTTTCCACCAGTGTGAAACCTGACTCGGCAATTATCTTTAATCGATGCTTTGCTTTCAACAGCTCCCTCTCCTGTTCTTGAGATAATACCTTCCCTATCCTAAATCGCATTGACCAAAGGCTATCAACTTATTCTTCTCCTTCATAATAAAACGTTGTAATATCAACGGTAGCCGTCATGGTTTCGCTGCTTTCTTCTATCACCAGCTCCCGTTCTGCCGGTTTTTCAAATTCTAAATTTGTCACGAACATCGCTCTTTCTTGTTTTTCAATTTCTTGCAGAAACATTTGAAACTGTTCATAATCAGGGGATTGTATCTGTAATGTAACAATAATCGGTTGTAATCCTGCAGGAGTTTCTGTCATGTCGATGACCTGATTCTGTTCCTCATTGGCATTCTTCGTCTCTTCTTCTGCTGCTTCCACTGCTTCAGACGCTTCTGATTCTTCCGTATTCTGCTTGTCTTCAGCTTCTTCCTCTGTTGCTCCTTCTTCCTCTTGCTCTTCTGACACTTCACGCTCTGGCACTTCTCCGTCATACCCGAATGACATTTCATTAATCCGGCTGTTACTGAGCAACTCTATTTCATTTAAAGTAAGAAGAAAAGATTCAAGTTCCGCCGTATCTGGAATGATTTGCTCCTGCTTCAGCTTTTCCGCTTCCTTATTTTCTTCCGCAGTATCCATCTCCAGCTGTTCTTCCCTGGCTTCTAACTCGGCAATTTCATTTTGTATCGATGCTTCTTGGCTCGCAGCGTCTTGCAAATCTGCAGCTAATGGCCGGACAAAGAAAAAGTAAGTCGTAAAACTCAGGACAAACAACAGAATCAAAATGAGCAGGAATGCATTTCTATTCTCCTGAAATAGCTGTTTCATCGTTTTCTTCCTCTCCTGCTAAGCTTTGATGATCGACTTGTAACGAGTACGAGACACGGTAGCGGGGAACAACATCGTACATATCGTTCTGCAGTTCGGTTTCTTCTGCCTCTTCTTCAAGTGTAAATGTTTCCATATAATCCATTTCCACATTGTTCATATAAGCTGAATCATTCAAATGTCCAATATAGGCAGATGCATCCGACATTGTCTCAAATTCCGTTTCGACGGTGACAGAATCATAATCATATGCATATTCGCGGACATAACCGTTTTCCGGTAATAAGGTGATAAATGCATCAACGAATAGAGACGTTGGAGAATCATAATTTTCGACAAAAACAATCGCCTGATCGAACGCTGTTGTCTGCTCCGATTCCAAATTATTTATTTCAGCAGAGAGAATGTCTCGTTCTTGCGTCAGTGCATTTACGCTTTCCTCGGTATCTGCCAATGTCGCTTTTGTTGAAAAATAAAAGTAGCCTAGTACCGCAAACAGCAGAACGCAAAGAATCAATCCAGCAATAAATACCTTAAATAATATCGATTCGCCTCGTTCGTATTTAGGCAGTAAATCAACTTCTGGAAGCATCTTTCTTACCTCCTCTAAGCGCCAGACCAAAGGCAGGGATAAATACCGTATCGATTTGTTCTCCTATCGCCGGCGTCCACCGTTCCTGCAAGCGAGTAACAGAAACCCCTTCAAATCGATTTCGCATTGATTTATAAATGGTGTGCAATGCAGGATAGTCTCCTAATAAAACCATATCGGTAACGCTTTTTTCTCCTTTATGCAGAGAGAATCGATAAAAATTCATAACCCGTTCCAATTCGTTCACTTGATCCTGCATCACTTCCGCAACTGTTTCCTCATCCTGCACATATGTCCAGGCATGCCTTTGCATTTCCCAGTCCTGCTCCGGCCGTATTAAATCCAAATCCAGATCCTGATAGCGTAAAAATTCCAGCTGATGTTTATGAAATATCCCTAAATGAACCGATGTGACATTACATTCAATGATGAGATAGACACGGTCTTCCTGAACTTGATCCATATGTTCAAAATAACGGTAATCCCCAAGGATCCCGACATCGGCCGCAATTGGCTTTAAATCAGCGTCTGCAAATATTTCTGTATACTTCCTTAACTCTTCTCCCGGGGCGGCAAAAAAATAAATCTGTTCTGTTTCACGCTGTTCCGGATCAATCAAATCAATAATCGGGTCGGAAAATGGCAGGTGAATATGTTTTCCAATTTCCATTTGCAGATATTCTCGAATTTCTTCCTTCGCTTTCAATTTGGACGGAACCTCTGCTTGCCGCATAATCACAATCGGGTCAGGCACATTAAAACGCACTTGCCGATTTTTAATTCGCAGTTCTTTGACAGTCGTTTTCATAAATTCATAGAATGCTATTTCATCTATTATTTTCCCCTGCTCTATGATGCCGGCAGGGAGTACTCTTTCTTCTACAAATTTAACCAGGGAAATATCACGTCCATTGGTTTCCACCAGACGTATGGCATAATCTTTTATCGAGATATGAATCATTTTTTTGGATTTTGTTAAGGAAAACATTTCAAACACCTCTGCTTTGTTACGTTATAAGGAAGATTAGCAAGCCATCCTTTTCACCATGCCGCCAGCTATTATGACGGCATCGTGGAAAGAATTGCTTGTATCATGACAAGCATTCTCAGCGCAGCTTGCCGCTTGCGCTGAGAATACATTATGTTTTACAGCTTAATCACAAATATCCCGGCCTTGATCAGCTAATTCCGCTTTTGTACTTGCTCCAAACGTACATTGGCTCTGACTTGACTCCACCAGTATTTCGCCACTTTGTTTGCTTATGGAAAATACACTCAAGCCGTCTGAATTGCTGTTATCCCAAGGGTCGATAACTTCTTCGATTGTGTTCATATTACTATAATCATTCGAAGGAGAACTTCCTACCTCTCCCCCGCTGGCTTCATACAGCTCTCCTGCAGAGATGACTTGCTGCGCATTCGCAATATGTGCATCTTCCCTGGAATTATCAATAACATTCCCGATTGCCACGAACGCAATAACCCCGACAATTGCTAAAATAACTACTACTGCAAGCAGTTCAACCAGCGTCATTCCACGTTCATCTTTTTTTAGTCTTTCCATCCATCTTATAAGTGCTTTTTTCATTTTTTTCTCCTCCAAATCATGTACTCCGTATGATTGATCCTCAACAAATACTTACACATTCGCCTCTTCCGTTTACTCCAGCCTCACCTCCTCAAGTACCTTTTTCTACATCTGCTCAAAAATGGAGAACATCGGCAGCATCACCGCAATAACGATAAACCCGACGATACAAGCCAAAAGTATAATCATCATCGGTTCAATCAATGATTTGAGTGTATCCACCGTCCGCTCCACATCCTCTTCATAAAAATCAGCGACCTTTGCCAGCATGTAATCCAACTGTCCCGTCTGTTCGCCAATGGCTATCATTTGTCCGACAAGCGGCGGAAATACCCAGCTCTCCATGATGGGAGCCGAAAGCGGCTTTCCCTCTTCTAAATTTTCATAAGATGACCTGATGACTTTACGTATAACAGAGTTGCCAGCCACTTTTTCAACAATAGTCAACGCTTGTAATATAGGGACGGAGCTTGCAAATAAGGATGATAACGTCCGCGTCATTTGAGCAATCGCAGTTTTCTGAATCAATTTTCCGAATACAGGCATTTTCAGTACACCAACATAAAAGGCATGCTGGAATGCAGGGCTCTTTTTAAACAATGCTATCAGCAGACCAATCAGACCCAGCGATAAGAAAATAATGATATACCAGGAATGAACCATAAAATCACTCATTGCCATGACCATCTTGGTAATGGCAGGTAATTCTGCTCCAAATTGTTCAAAAGAAGAAACAATTTGCGGAACAATGGAAACCATCAAGAAAATAACAACGCCTATAATGACCACAAGCAGTACAGCAGGATAACTAAGCGTGGATTTAACTTTCTTCATAATGGCATGTTGTTTTTCAAAATGATTGGCCAGCCGATCAAGCGTCGCATCCATATCTCCAGAAACTTCCCCGGCACGCACCATGTTGATAAAAAGAGCCGGAAAAGCTTTAGGGTGTTTCGATGCAGCTTCTGAAAACGCGTGTCCCTCCCGGATATCGGCTTCCACTTCCAGCAACACTTTATGTAATCCTTTACTATCGGTTTGCTGCGCTAAGATATTCGTAGCATCAACAATGGAAATCCCCGCTCTGATTAACGTTGCAAATTGACGACAATAGACAACAAAATCTTCATTTTTTACTTTTTTTCCGCCAATAGCTAAATCCTTATTAAATAGATTCGCTTTCGTTTCAGTTAATTCCCGCGGACGAATCCGTTTTTCACGCAATGCCGCAAGGGCCTGATTTTTGGTTGCGCCCTCTACCGTTCCCTTTTTTAACTTTCCTTTTTCGGTACGCCCGACATACTTATACAATGCCATCAAAAACCACCAATGCCTGTTGCAAAACCAGCAGCATGCTCCGGATGGATTCTTCCGCTTGTCGTGAGCGCATGCAATGAGGCTTCCAGGGTATGCATTCCTTCAGCACGGCTGGTCTGCAGCACATTATCAATCTGTTCAACTTTTTCATTACGGATTAAGTTTGCAATCGAAGGCATATTGATAAGCACTTCCGTTGCTGCTACTCTGCTTTTTCCATCCATCGTCTTTATCAGCCGCTGCGATAAAATACCTGCCAGTACCATAGATAATTGCGTACGAATTTGGCCTTGCTGATAAGGCGGAAATACATCAATAATTCGATTGATTGTCTGTACAGCACTGCTTGTATGTAACGTAGCTAACACGAGATGGCCGGTTTCCGCAGCCGTAATAGCTGTAGAAATCGTCTCATGATCACGCATTTCTCCAACTAAAATGACATCAGGATCCTGGCGGAGCGCTGCTCGAAGACCACTCGCGAACCCGTCTGTATCTACACCGACTTGCCTTTGATTCACAATTGATCGATGATGCAGATGCTCATATTCAATCGGATCCTCCAGCGTGATAATGTGTTTCGATGCGTGCTTATTCACGTAATCTATCATCGCTGCCAGTGTAGTAGACTTCCCGGACCCAGTCGGCCCAGTCACCAGAAACAGCCCTTGTGGCTTCTCAGCAATCTCCTGCAAAACCAGCGGCATATTTAACTGGTCTAACGACGGTATTTTGCTCGGGATGACACGGAAAACAATCCCCACTTGCTGACGTTGACGGTAGACATTGACACGAAACCTCGATACATTTTCTATCCGATAAGCAATGTCCAGTTCCCCTTTTGATATAAACTGTTTCCATCCTGTATCTCCAGTAATTTTCTTTGCCATCGCTTCTGTTTCTTCTTTTGTGAGCGGGATTTGTCCTTCAGGCTGCATCGTGCCGTTGATTCGTAAAATAGGCGGAGATCCTGCTGTGATATGCAGGTCAGAAGCTTTTTTTCTGCAAGCCGTTTCTAATAATTGGTCAATCATATCATCCATTGTCTCTCCTCCTAATCTATTGAAGTCACACGCAATACTTCTTCTACAGTAGTCAGACCATCAGCCGCTTTTTCCAATCCATCATCCATTAAAAATGTCATACCCGTTTGTTTGACATATTCATAGATTTCAACAAAACCAGCTTCGTTCATCACAAGCCGATTGATCTGATCATCTATTTCCAGTACTTCCTGAATAGCAATTCTTCCTCTATATCCTGTCATATTGCAGTTAGGGCATCCGGTACCTCGTTGATATTGATGAACATGGATATTTGCTTGATGAAATAGTTCCAATTCATGTTCGGACGGGTCCACTTGTTCAGCACAATCCCTGCACACCCGTCTGACCAGCCGTTGAGCAATAATTCCCGTTAAAGAAGAGGTAATCAGAAAAGTTTCCACTCCCATATCTATTAATCTGGTTAATGCTGCAACCGAATTATTTGTATGCAGTGTACTTAATACTAAATGTCCAGTCAAAGATCCGCGAACAGCAATTTGTGCCGTTTCTTGGTCCCGTATTTCACCGATCATGACAATATCAGGGTCCTGACGTAAAATCGAACGCAGGCCGCCGGAAAAAGTCATGCCAATTTCTTCTTTTACCTGTACTTGATTAATACCTTGCAGCTGATATTCAACGGGATCTTCAATCGTAATAATATTTACTTCTTCTTTGTTTAATTCGTTCAGAGCTGCATACAAGGTGGCTGACTTCCCGGAACCGGTCGGACCGGTAACAAGAATCATCCCGTTCGGTTTGCCAATCATCCCTGTAACCTTGGCATAGTTATCAGCTGAAAAACCTAATTTATTCAATTGCCCCAGCGAAGACCCTAAATCAAGTATCCGCATCACGATTTTTTCGCCGTAGACAGAAGGCAGACTGGATAACCGGATATCAACCGGTTTAAAATGGATATCCATCTTGACTCTTCCATCTTGTGGCAGTCGGTTTTCGGTGATATTTAAATTTCCCATGATTTTAATCCTGGCAAGCAGGGTATTTTGCATATATTTCGGTAAGGTCCGCTCTGTTTTTAACATACCGTCTACGCGGTAACGCACGCGTATTTCTGTTTCCTGCGGGTCAAAATGAATGTCGCTCGCCCGCTGCGCTACAGCATTGGCAATAATCTGATTAACCATCCGGACAACTGGCGAATCTTCATCAGCCAACCCGTAATCTTCTATTACATCATCCTGCTGATAATCATCCAATACTTGATCAATAGACTCCTGTAAGTCATAACATTTCGTAATCATTTGAAAAAGCGCATCCTTGGTCGCAATCCCGGGAACGATTTGAAATCCTGTTGCCATCCGAATCTCTTCAATGGCAAAGTAATCCATCGGATCTGCCATAGCAACAAATAATTTATTTCCATTTACGCGAAACGGCAGCACTTGATGCCGTTTTGCCAACTCCCTGGGAACGAGCTGGATAACCTCTTGTTCGACCGGATACTGCAAAATATTGATATGCGGGATACCCAGCTGCATCTCAAGAACTTCAATTAACTGTTGTTCGGTAATATATCCCTCTCGTAACAGTGCATCTCCCAGCTTTTCCTCCGTACGTTTGCTTTCCAATGTCGCGGTAAGCTGTTCATTGGTAATTAAATTGGATTCAACAAGTAAATCTCCTAATCGTTTCCTGGCCAAAACCTGTTCCACCTCATTTTTTTCGTGTAGCGCATGATTACAATGCCTATTTCACACAGTCTGACTCTTCTTCCGTGTCCTCTTCTGGTTTCTCTTTTTCCGTTCCTTCTGTGTCCTCTGTTTCGGACTCCTTATCTATTTCTTCCTCTGGAGGCATTTTTTCAATGTTTTCCTCAAACTGCTCCACAGGAAGTTCTGCTTCCGATTCCTCCACTTGTCGCCCATCTTCTTCCGTTGTTCCTTCCTCCATTATTTCTTCTTCCTCTGTCCCCTCTTCCGGTATGTACAGTTCATCCGACAGATGCTCTTCCGCCGTCATTTCTAAAAGCAGACGGTATAACAGAAGTGCATACAAACTGCTTTCCGGCTCCTGTTCCAAGGATTCTACGGCTTCTATACATGCTTCTTCCCCTTCTTCACAGAGCTGTTCCGATTGTATGAAATCGGAATATATCCGATCCATGGCATCATCCGTATCCTCTGAATCCGGGTATTCTTCTTCCCCTATTATCACCTCTTCTATCTCTTCATCTGGATCAGACACAGCAACCTCAACAACTTCAGGAGTCGGCGGGTAAAAATCCTGTCCTACCAAATCTTTGCCGGTTACCGTATTACCTTGTTCTTTGGAAATACGATATACTTCCACGCTGATTCCGGATTGGCCCTGCTGTACTATATGCTCCTCTCCATCAGCTAAATTACTGTTGTATCGATATACTTTTCTCGGAGCAATTTCTCTTCTATTCTCAATCGAATATTCAAATTCCGATTCAGCAACCATCGCTTGTAATGACAATTGCAGCATGTTGTTTTCTACATCCGCCTGCAGGGTGTAAGCGGAGTCGCCAGGATTATACAATTGTAAGTCCATCTCTTCCTCCAGGCTGACTTCAGCATCCAAGCCAGCTTCAGCATAACCGGCAATATGGCTTTGCGCATGGCGCTCGATGATTTCCATATTGGATTGCAATGCTAATTGATAAAGGCCTGAGGCCACAAAACTTAATTCTCCCGCTTCATTTTCTAATCCATTCACGGAATCGATGTCATCCAATAAAGAAAATATCTGGTCCGACTCCAGCAGTCTGCCATCTATGTTTTGAGCTATAAGCCGGACCATCGCAGGAGACATATCGGAAATATCTAAATTCACTGCAGCAATATCTTCCTGTTCGATATTTTCCTCATCCATATATGTAAGCGGAATCGTCTTTTCGGATAAATTTTTTGCCTGAATCAACGCTTTATCCATCGTTTGATCTATGTCTATCCGTTCTGGCAAATTTAATGTTTCTAATTGTTCCTCTGAAATACTTACCAAGAGTCTCTGCTGCACATTTTGAGGCTTTTTAAAAAAATTGGTCCAGCTTCTGGCCATCCTATCTTCTAATTGATTCATAGAGGACTCCACATCAAAATGAAATACCGATCGCGGTATTTCAATTGTTTCGTACGCATTCTCTGCTAGTAATGGTACTCCGTTTTGCCAGCTGGTAACAACTTCCTCCATCTTTTCCTCTGCTTCTTCTATTGTCAGATTTTCCAAGGAAACACTGCCAATGGAGGATCCGTCCGAAACCTTACCAGCCATCACTACAGACGGAACACCGAACAATACAAATGTAATGACCATAATCAAACATATGCCTGTTCTTCTTTTAAACCAATACATGTAAACTTTCACCAGCCTTCCGTTTCTCTCCTGTATTCTATACGGAGAAATGAACAGTAACATCTTTGGTTGAAAACAAAATGACAAAAAGCTATTTTCGAATGCTATCCAAGATAGGAAGAACGAGAGAATCGTATATTAGAAGATTCATGCTATTCGTCTCATAATAATCCGCGTAATATTAAAATCTTATTACTTATCTAGTCATTTTCAACGGATATTCATTTACTATCTCAATAAATAGTACCAATACTAAATAAGTAAGTCAATATACTTTTCCAAAAATTATTTTTAGTTCAAATTAAAGCAAAAATCTTTAAAATTCGACAATTTTCTATAATAAAACGAAATATTGGATTATTATGCAGGATTTTATAATAATCCAATATACCAGCTGATAATCCCATCACCATAAAAATATGCGATGAATGCACCAACTACAATATACGGTCCAAATGGAACCGGTTGCTTTCTTTCCATCCATTTGCATGCGATCAGCAACATACCAATCACCGCTCCAAGAAAAGCTGCTAAAAAGAAAGCAAGGATTACCTTCCCTGTTCCCAACACAATTCCTAAAACAAAGAATAACTTCATATCCCCCGCACCCATACCGCCACGGCTTACAATAATAATAAGAGCAAGTAAAACACTTGCAAGAACTGCCCCCGCAGCCGAGGACCACCAAGGGTCCAAAGGAGAAAGGATTCGCATCATAATAAATAATGGCAGAAAAAATAATAAAATTTTGTTTTCAATTAGCATATAACGGATATCGGAAACCAAAATAATCATCAACATCGATATGAACAACATAGCTGTAAGTAATTCCCAATCAAAACCAAACATCCAATAACTAAGCAGGAATAAAACACCTGTACTACATTCAATAATCGGATATAATGGAGAAATAGGATCCTGACACTTCCGACATTTTCCATTTTGTACAAGATAAGAAGCTATCGGAAGCAGTTCATACCAATGCAATGTTTTTTTACAATGCGGACAATAGGATCTGTCCGTTGTAAATGTTTCTCCTCTCGGCGAGCGTAAACCGACTACATTGTAAAAAGAACCAAATACTGCTCCAAATAAAAAGAAAAAAAGACTATAAAATACCCCCAACCAAAGACCTCCCTTCATTTATAATTAGGCAAAAAGAATTAACCATTTTATTATAGCAATTTTCACTCAAATAAGCTATTTGTTTTTTCAGCAAACAGCTTTGTGAAGTGATCTCCATTGCCACACTAATTTCAATAAAGGAAGGCTATTGACTGTACGACATGTATAAAAATCAATAGCCAGGTATTATATCGTCTTTTTCACATTTTCGTTTGAACTGTTTAACGGCTGGTATATCCTGCATCCGCATGTATCACTGTTCCTGTGATATAAGAAGCTTGATCAGATGCTAACCAAAGACTTGCTTCAGCAATTTCTCTGGCTTGGCCAAATCGACCTAAAAGGCTAAGCTGCGGAGCAAATTCTTCTTCTGTTTGTCCTGTTTCCTCTAATGCTCCTCTTAGCATTGGTGTATCAATTGCTCCCGGCGCAACGGTGTTGACACGGATATTTTGATCTCCGTTTTCTAATGCAGCCACTTTTGTCATACCAACCACGCCATGTTTAGCAGCAACATAAGCGATATTATTCGGCTGTGGACGATAACCGCTGACGGAAGAAATGTTGACAATACTTCCGCCCTCTCCTTGTTTGATCAATTGCTGTAATTCGTATTTCATACATAACGCTGTTCCAGTCAAATCAATGGAGATCAGTTTATCCCAATAATCTTCATCAAACGCAGCTGCCGGTGCATTGTCAGGTGTTAAGGCAGCATTATTAACCGCTACATCAAGACGTCCAAATTTTTCAACCGTTTCTGCAACCATCGCCTGTACTTGCTCAGATTTAGAAATATCTACTTTTATAAAGTGAGCAATACCGCCACTGGCTTCAATTTCAGCAACTGCTTCTCGTCCTTTTTCTTCGTTAAAATCTGCAACAACGACTTTCGCCTTTGCATCTGCAAAGAGTTTGGCTGTTGCAAGCCCCATCCCCATTGCAGAACCGGTTACAATCGCTACTTTATCTTGTAAAACTGGAAATGTCATAGAATCTCCTCCAAATTTAATTTATTTTAAACAAATGTCGCTCCTTGGCCGCTACTTATTGCGCCGTATATCCACCATCAACGGTCAAGCTATTGCCAGTCATAAAGGAAGAATCATCCGAAGCTAAGAATAAAACAGCTTTGGCCATTTCTTCTGATGTACCCAGACGTTTTAACGGGGTGGATTCTGCTAGAACCTGTTTGCTTTCTTCCGGGATAATCGGCGTATCAATATAACCTGGGCATAATGCATTGATACGGATGTTTTGTTCTGCATACTCCAATGCAAGAGAACGAGTTAAATTGATTACGCCGCCTTTTGCTGCGTTATATGCTGCAGATCCTGGTGATCCGACCCAGCCATACATCGATGCCGTATTGATGATAGTGCCTCCGCCGGTTTTTAGCATTTCTCGAATGGATTCACGAGCGACTAAAAATACACCATCCAAGTCTACATTGACGGTTTTACGCCAATCCGCATAATCTAAATCATGTGTAGATTGAATCGCGCCAATCCCAGCGTTGTTAAAGACAACATCTACTTTGCCAAAGGTTTCTACGGTTTGTTTAAAAATATTCGCAACCTCTTCTTCACTTGTAATATCTGCTTTGATAAAAAGAGCTTCGGCATGAAGTGCTTGCAGTTCCTTTTCAAGGGCTTTTCCTTTATCTTCATTTAAATCAACAACGACCACCTTTGCTCCTTCTGAAATAAATAAGCGTGCTGTTTCCGCTCCAATACCAGACACACCGCCAGTAATGATAGCGACTTGATCTTGTAATTTCCCCATCTTTTTTACCTCCTTCGTGATAAAAGCTTCTGCTACTTTCAAAAATGTAGTCAAATTTCAATTTTGCATTATTTTGTTATAATTAAATTGTACTATTCTTTTGAAACATACTACAATCATATAAAAAACGGAAAATGTCTATTAATTAGACATTTGAAATAAAAATGTTGAAATAATGGAGGGATTTTATGGACAATAACCAACAGATATTATCGGTGCGGAAAAACCGGACGAAAAAGCATTTTATGCTAGCATTCATGACGCTTATTAAGGAGAAAGGATACCACTCGGTTACTGTAAAGGACATTGTTGATATGGCTGCGTATAATCGCAGTACATTTTATATCCATTATCAAGACAAGGAAACACTGGCGGAGGATTTACTTACTTCTATGTTAGACGGGCTGGAAGCGTCCGTTGGCAAAGCCTATAAACCTGGCCGCAAAGTTTACACAACCTACTTGAATGCATCCCATTTCAATATTATTTCCTATATTTATAAAAATAGAGATTTTTTTGAACTCATTAATATCGACGATACATTACCGGGCTTGCATTTAGGGTTTCCACAAACCATACAAAAAATCTATAAAAATCACTTTATATTTGAAACCATTAACGATCTTCCAGTGAATATGGATTATTTTACAAATTATACGGCGTTTGGTTTTTGGGGGCTGCTTAAAGATTGGATACATAGCGATTTTCAAGTAAGCCAAGAAGAATTTATTCAAGAAGTCGTGCAATTATCGAAGACACATATTTACTCCATTAGATATATCGGAGAAGAATAAGCAACTGTAATCGTCATTCATTTGTTTTTTGGAAGTAAATTCTAATATATCTTCTGTGATTGTTGCCTCTAATGAAAAGATATATTAGAATATACAGCACTAAAAAAGGGAACAGTTTATATGAACACTGCTCCCTTTTTTAGACTATGGAAATCGAAAACCTTATCGTATTTACTTACATACAAGCATTTCCATTTCTTCTTTAGCTTAACACCTTTATGCCTTTCACGATATTCCAAATGAAATAATAGATATCAATGATAACACAGACGACTATCGCAATAATGGTTGTTATGAACAGCATACCGCCCGGATCACCCTGCCCGATTTTTCCGAGACTCATTAACAGGATAATTGTCCCTGCCAGGATGGTAGCGAGAATAGGAATCAGGTGTGTCCATAAGGCCTTTTTCGCATGTGCTTTCGTTTCTTCATCTCCGAGAATCCAGACCAAAATTGGAAATAAGAATGGTGCGAAAAAGATACTGAAATAACATAAAGATGATAGTAATTTATTTCCTTCCATATGAAAAGCTCCCTCAAAAAATTAAAAGGTTTCAGCCACATGGTCACTAAGTACGCTTATTGCGGCTTTGCTTCCCTCAGCCGCTGCAACAATTTGCTGAGGCAGACCACCGGCATTATCTCCTGCAGCATATACACCCTTCCTGCTCGTACGGCCGTAAGGGTCTATTTTAATCCCGCCCATGCCATTGGATTCTAAATCCAGACGACCGGCAAAAGGGGCAGCCTGTTGTAATTTATACGAAATAAACCCGGCTTGGCGATGGAGCTCGTTTCCATTCTTAAATTGAATGCTTTTTAATTGGCCGCCTTCTCCTTGCAAACGCAAAATCTCGTCTTCTATCACTTGGATATTCTTTTGAGATAAAATAGCTTTTTCCTGCGGGGAAATGGTTTCTTTCCCATTCGTACAAACGACAATGTCCTTACTCCAATTGGAAACCATTTTAATACTATTAAAGGCATGCGGATATGCAGCAATATAGACTAATGGAAGATCTTTCAGCTCCCATCCATCACAATATGGACATCCAAACAGACTCGTTCCGTAAAACTGATGCATGCCTTCTATCTCTGGAAGGATATCTTTTAATCCCGTTGTCAAAATAATCCTTTGTGCTTCATACTGCTGCCCTTTCTCTGTTTGAATTTGAAAATAAGAAGCAGTCGGAACAATATCAACCACGTGGTTCCTTTGAACGGAAATCGTTGGATATTTATTTAAATCTTCATAAGATGCTTTTTTAAATTCGGCAGGATGAACCCCGTCTCTGGAAATAAAATTATGCGATTCCTGGGTGACAGCATTACGGGGCGTATCGTCATCAAATAAAATAACTTGCTGCCTTCCCCTACCTAGAATAAGGGACGCATTTAATCCGGCAGGCCCTCCTCCTATAACTGCGCAATCATACAACATAATGATTTCCTCCTTCTTACTTATTGCAGGATGACGTTTCGTAACAGTGCATTCACTTTGAACCTCTCATGACTGAAATCACGAGATTCTTGGGAATAGCGTTTACTTGAAAGCATATTTCTTTACTCACAGCGGTTTCTCTTATTTACCAAGCTATCTCCGCAGTTCCTGCGGTTCTTATTATTTTTACACGAGGGGTTTTATTCGTAATCTCTCCGCTAAAATATTTTTGCTGGCGTTTACATCTCTGTCATGGTGCGTATGACAATGAGGACATGTCCAATGTCGGATATGGAGAGGTTTCTTGCCATCTTGATGTCCGCATTCTGAACAAATTTGACTGGACGGGAACCATCTATCTATTTTTATCATTGAACAACCAATTGTTCTAGAGATAAAAATTTTTTCTTCGTCAGGATACAATCTGAATTGGTAAGCCTTATGTTGAATCAACGCTTCTATCCCGCTTTTTTTGGTTTTCAATATACGTCCGTATCTGTTCTTCTGTGTTTTCGCTAACAGTGGCTACAAAGTAGCTGGGATTCCATAAGTGACCTCCCCACAGACGTTTCTTTAGTTCAGGATGATCCTTGAATAAGAATCTGGCAGACACGCCCTTAAAAGCCTTCACCAGGTTAGGAATATAATGTTGTGGTTTACATGCAATAAGTAAGTGAATATAATCTTTATCTGATTCCATTTCAACTATTTTAACGTCATGATCGTCAGCTATTTGTTGTAACAAGTTTTTAACGTCCGTATCGATTTTTCCATACAGAATATCCTGACGATACTTCACGCACCAAACCAAATGGTATTGAATCGAATAGACATACCCACGTCCATAATATACTTCAGACATACAAAGTCACCTCTACATACATTTTAACATATGCCATTGTTAAAACGTAATTTTAAAGGGGACATATACGATAATTTATTTAAACATATGTTGGTTGTTTAACATAGCTGAAACGATATCACAACCGAAGCCGATTCATCTACACGACTAAAGTCGCGCGTATTCCGAGCTTCTCAATAAAGCAATCACGGAGCTTTATCAAGAAAGAAAAACGAGGAATTTAGTGCCTCTTATTTCTGTTATTTTATCAAGTAAAATATCAAAATTGATTTCAAATTAGCGAGCAGGGAATTTGGTTACTTGAAGTTCACTCACTAGCAAGCTTTTTAATTTCTGCTTTACTTAAGTCTGTAATCTCTGCAATATCACTGGCTGACATACCTCTTGCTATCAGTTTCAAAGCTACTTCCTGATTCCTCTTTTTTATCCCTTCTTGCTTTCCTCTCTCAAAATAAGAATTCGGCAGCTGCATGACCATTTCTTTTTCCTCTTCCGGCAAGTTTTCCATTTTCTCCATCATTTGTTCCTCCTCCTTTTTGTTTAGTGTTAAATAAGTCTCGAAATAACCATAAAGGAACTCCATTTGCGCCGGATTGATTGTCATCCGAGTAATCATACGCAGAAATTCCAGCTTTACTTGGACACGCTCGTGTTCTTCATAGCCCATCTGACTAAGCAACGCTGCTGCAGCCGGGTTGTCTGATTGAATATATTCTTTCCAGTTTTTCTTTCTTAATTGTAATTGTAAAAAGTTAAATTGAAGTACTTCTTGGGTTGGTGTATCGACTTTGAATTGCGTCGGTTCTTCTTGTTTCCTATTATAACTCAAAACGGCGATAGGTTGAATTGGTTTGCGGTGTTTTGCATAGAGGTAAGCAAAGTAGAGAAACATTCTTTCAGGGAAATTTGCTTCATGGGTGGATTGTGCTTCGGTGTGAATATGGAGAATTTTATCCTCGTGATGCAACTTTACTTCTGCAAGTACGTCCATTTCCTTTTTGGAGCCTTCGATGTAGTCCAGGTAGACTTCCTGTTCAAGGAATGTGACATTGGAGAAATCAATGTAGGGGTGAAGGTCGGGGAAAAATCCTTCGATAAATTCTTCAAAAAATTCTTGTATCAGCTTTTTCGTCAGCCGATCATGTTTCATGTAATCTGCTTTTTCTTCGAATATAACAGGTGCTGTAAACAATAGAACACTTCCTTTCGTTGAATTATCTTTATTTTACCAATCATTTAAAAATAAAGCCAGTATTATTTTGAAACACATACCAATACATATATTAAAAGACGCTGCATAATGGCGCCTTTTAATCCTATAGTTAGAAAATAATGTTCCAACACTTTTATTTTCTGTTTTTTAACTCACAAAATCAATTCCATAATGTGTTAAAACAGCTAGTATAATACCGTATAATAAAATACTGCCTCCTGCAGACAGGAATAAATTTATTTTATTCATGCCAACTCCATTAGCAATTACTGCCATTGCCCATGAGCCGACAATAGGGGTAATAAGCAGGACAACAAGCGGACCTTGTTTTTCAATGCGTTTTTTATATTTGCTTTCCGCTAATTTATCCATCCATTTCTTAATACGTTTCGACTTCGCAAGCAGTGAATAAAAGAAGGCAATCAAAGGAACTGGCAGAAAATTCCCTATACTTGACCAGACAATTGAGGAAACTGTATCCAGTCCCATTGCCATCGTAACTGGAACCGCAATATATATTTCAGTCATCGGAAAAAAACCGATAAACCAAGCTGTAGCAGCTAAACTCAAATAATTTAACATAAACCAATCCCTCACTTATTTCGCATGACATTTTTTATTTTCTATATTAGAATATAAAGTATATGGTTACCATATACTCAAGTGAAAAGTTGGTGAAAAATGGACGCTTCTAACAAACTGATGACAACAGGAGAATTTGCAGCATTATGTAATGTCAAAAAGCAAACACTTTTCCACTATGATGATATTGGCCTGCTGGAGCCAGAATATAAAAACGAAAATGGTTATCGTTTTTATTCCATTCAGCAAGCTGAGGCTTATAGCTTGATTGACATGTTAAAGGAAATTGGAATGTCTTTAGCAGAAATTAAAGACTTTTTACAATCTAAGAATCCGAAAAAGATTACTGATTTATTAACAGAAAAAGAGAAATTGGTAGATAAGAAAATCCAGAAATTACAGCGAACACAACAGCTGATTTCAAATCAGAAAAAGCAAACGGAAAGGGCCTTACAGTTAGACCTTGATCAATTTACCATTACGGATATGGAAATGGAACAGATTGTATTAAGTGAAAATATTTTAAATTACTCGCATAAAGATATTACAAAAATGATAATAGCTTTTATGAAATATGTGAAGCAAGGCGAAATCAATGTTGAAAATTGGGGAGCTCTCATTCGCCAGGAACAAATAGAGACTGAGGATTACTTAAATTATTCCCACTTCTTTTTGCGTGAAAACTCGCTTCATTTAACGGAAACATACCATACAAAAGCTGGAAAGTATGTCGTTGGCTACCATAAAGGGAGCTACCTAAATACGTATAAAACATATGATAAAATAAAAGCTTATCTGGATAAGAAAGGATACCGTATTTGTGGCGACAGCTTTGAAGAGTACTTATATCTAATGGATGGAATCAGCTTGGAGGTAAAAGCAAACTACGTCATAAAGATAATGATTCAAGTAGAAGAAAAATAAATATATTTCAAGTACCAGCCAAATTGCACTTGAAACATATTTATCTTTCCTCATCCCTTCCATCCATTACTTCCAAAACATTATTCAGCAAATCTCTCAACTTCTCCATCTCCGGCACTGTGTTAGAAAGGTAATAATAATTCTTTGTCCCCTCCCTGCGTATAGCCACGATACCGATTTGTTTCAGTATTTTTAAATGATGAGATACCGCCGGCCGTGACAGCTTGGTTTCTTCCGTTAAATCATTAACACGCAGACCATTGCAAGCATGGTCATTCAGTAAAGCAATAATGATAATTTGACGTTTTTCATCTCCTAAAGCAATGAGAAGATCCTTTACTTCCTCCAATTCATATTTTAAGTTTTCTATTTTATTTGTTTTCATATATATCCTCGATTCATTTAATTAGTTCAATTGTCTAAATTATTAAACCATTAAATTTGAAATGAGTCAACAACATTGTCTTATACTAGCTTTTTTTAATAATTTGGAAGCTTCCTTTAAATTTACGAGTTGACATTTTTTTAGAATTCCTCTATTATTTATTACTAGTTTAATGGTTTAAATGTTTAAACTAATAAGAAGGAGGTTTTCTAAATGAAAAAACGAATGAAAGCAATGCTTATTCATAAATATGGACAGAAAAACGTTCAATTGAAAAACATCCCTGTCCCTAAAGTATCGAATGACGATGTATTAGTAGAAATTCATGCTGCCAGTATTAACCCAGTTGACTTTAAAATTAGAGACGGAAAATTAAGACCGCTTATCAAATATAAAATGCCATTGATTCTTGGAAATGATTTTTCTGGAACGGTTATAAAAACAGGAAAAAACGTAACCAAGTTCAAAGTCGGAGACCCTGTTTATGGGCGTCCAAGAAAATCAAGAATCGGAACGTTTGCTGAATATATTGCTGTTCATGAGGACGATATTGCCATCAAACCAGCAAATCTAACATTTGAAGAAGCAGCAGCTGTACCTTTAGTTGGCTTAACCACCTACCAGGCCTTTCATGAAATATTAAACCTGCAACCCAACGACAAAATTTTGATCCAAGCAGGCGCTGGCGGCATCGGAACCTTTGCAATTCAACTTGCAAAAGAAATAGGAGCTTACGTCGCAACAACAGCAAGCAATGCCGGAAAAGACCTAGTAGAAAGCCTGGGTGCAGATAAAGTAATAAACTATCGTGAAGAGAACTTTGAGGAAAAATTAGCTGATTATGATTATGTATATGACACTTTAGGCGGCGATGCTTTAATCAATTCATTTAAAATCCTGAAACCCGGCGGAAAAATTGTATCGATTTCTGACATTCCAAATGCACGCTTCGGAAAAGAAAATAACTATCCTTTTTGGAAAACAATTGCTTTTCGATTGGTTTCCAGGAAACTAACGAAACTGGAAAAGCAATACCACGTTCAATATAACTTTTTATTTATGAAACCCAGCGGTGAACAATTAAATAAAATTAAAGAACTTATTGAAGCAGAGAAAATCAAACCTCTAATCGATCAGATTATACCTTTTGAAGATACGCAAAAAGCAATGGAATATTCGGAATCGGGCAGAGCAAAAGGGAAAATTGTTATTAAAATCAAGTAACCTATTTTTGTTATTTGCGTTTAATAAAATAATTATATTCATTAACCAGCAGCGAAAAATCCTATTTAGGTACTTTTTCTATTGCTGGTTTGCTTTTGTCTCTATTCGCTGAAATAAATAACATCCACTTTAAAACCATAAATAAATTTTTTCTCTTCTTTACTTTCTAAATACATTCATGTACTATATATCTAAATGATACATATCAAAAAGATATAAGGTGAGATAGATGCAAAAATATAATGATACGACTTATGCTATTCTTGGCATTTTAACTACAAACTGCCGTTCAGGCTATGAGATTAAACAATTTATTGATAATAGCCTTAATCACTTTTGGAAAATCAGTTACGGTCAAATTTACCCGACATTAAAGAAACTGGAACAGGAAGAGTTAGCTACAATACAAGCAGCTTCCCAGGAGGGAAAGCCAGATCGCAAGGAATACTTTCTGACAGAGAAAGGGAAAGAAGTTTTAAAAGACTGGTTAGAACAACCGTTAAAGCAATTGCCAGTTGAAAGAAATGAAGTTTTGCTGAAGCTGTTTTTTGGCAGGCATCAAACAAAAAAACAAAGTCTCTACCTTTTAAAGGATTATAAGCAAAAGTTAGAGAACCTGTATCAAACGTATGAAGGAATTGAAGAAGGTATTGCCCGTTATAACAATAATCATAGTGATGCAAAATATTGGCTTTTCACATTGGATTATGGCAAACGGGTGACCGAAGCTGCTATTGCATGGTGTGATGCAACAATAAAAGCACTCTAACTTTTTAAAGGAGGTAAATACATGTTCTCTTTCTTTATTTTTATTCATGTCATTGCTGGATTTACTGCTTTAATTTTTTTATGGATGCCACTATTTTTTCGAAAAGGTGGCGCTTGGCACCGCATTACAGGTTGGATTTTTACCTATAGCATGTTTACCATCAGTGCTACTTCCGTGTATTTGTCATTATATAGAATTGGTTTTGATGAAAATCAGACAACAGCGCAATTTTCTTTCTCTATTTTTCTGATTTTTATTGCAATTCTAAGCTTTTCTACAGCAACATACGGATTACGTGTACTCCGATTTAAAAAACATGCAGGAAAACACCGTCAAGCTTTCGATTGGTTCATTCCATTCCTTCTTTTTACAAGTGCAACAGCTGTGAGTGTTTATGGATTTATACTTGGAGATTCTCTCTTGTCATGGTTTCCCTTAATAGGCATTTTTCTCTCTATATCTTATATGCTTTATTGGTGGCGTAGTCCTAAATTAAAAAAAGGCTGGGTGATAGAGCACCTGACAGGCATGTTAAGCTGTGGTATTTCGACAGTAACTGCTTTTGTTGTTTTTGGAGCTCCTCGTTTTTTTGGATTAAATGAAAGCACCATATTGTTATGGTTCGCACCTACCATTGTGCTTGTACCACTTATTATTTATTTTTCGGTTAAATACAAAAAAAAGTCTATGAAAATGGTGTGAAAGTAAACTGATACTTTTCTTCTCAATTACTATCAAAGGAGGCCTTCTTATGGAAACAAAAGTTTACACTGGCAGATACACTACAGAAAATGATCAAGACGTTGTTGTTTTTATTATTGGAATGTGCATCAATAAAATACTAGCAATTCGTAAATGGGGACCGGTTTTTATGGCAATGCCACGTATGATTCAAGAACTCTATAAAAATCAGGATGAATTAGGTTTTCTTTCTACGGAAAGCTATTTGGGTTTGCGAACTACGATGATGGTCCAATACTGGCGTTCTACAGAAGATTTACTAGCATACGCAAAGGGAAAAAAGCACCTGACTGCATGGCAGCATTTCAATAAAAAAGTGGGAGAAAACGATGCAGTCGGCTTTTATCATGAAACCTACCAAATAAAAGCCGGCACTTATGAGTCTGTCTACCGAAATATGCCACTATTCGGGATGGGAAATGCAGGAAATCATATCCCTATTGATGCACAGCATAATTCTGCTCGCAAACGTCTGCAAGGTATGAAAGCAAAGTAAACGGCAAATAACTTCTCAGTAGCTTTTCCCACAAAAATAAACTCCAAGATTTTTTGGAGTTTATTTTTGTGCATTTAACTTTTTTCTTTCTGATGCGTTTTATCTGTGTCATCTTCCATAATATCATTTGCTGTGCTTTTAAATTCCCTTAATGTTTGCCCTGCGGCTTTACCAATCTCCGGCAATTTCTTCGGCCCAAAAATGATTAATGCTAAAACAATAATAAGAATTAACCCAGGAATTCCTATGTTTTCAATGAATACTCCCGCAGAAATTACATATGAGAGATTTTATTCCTATAATAGCAGTAATACACTAAACGAACCTGAAAAATTTCCGGAAAACGATTATTATTTTGTTTCCAGGGAACGTTATAACATGTACGATAAAATACGTTATGGAAGGGTTTTTTTCATGTCACATCAACAACATCAACAACTTATCAACGCATTGCAGGATTGTATTGTTGCATGTAATCATTGTTATGATGCATGTCTGAAAGAGGAAGATATCAAGATGATGGCGGAATGTATTCGGCTGGACCGGGAATGTGCGGAAATCTGTTCTTATCTGGCACAAGCGCTATGCAGAGATACGCCTTTTGCCGCTGATCTGGCTTCTGTTTGTGCGACGATTTGTGAAGCATGCGGTAATGAATGTCAGAAACATCAGCATGAGCACTGTCAAAAATGCGCGGATGCATGCTTCGCGTGTGCAAAAGTATGTAAAAGTATTGCATAACATAGAAAAGAAGCAGCTCTTTACTCAAGAAAACTGCTTCTTTTCTATTTCCTATATTACCCTGCTTCCATCATCAGACGAAAGCGGAAAATTTTCATGCAGGATGGTTACCATCCCTTTATCAACCTGTATTCACTAATCCTGCAGCTACACCATTAATCGTCAGCAACACCTCTGTCACCAATTCATCAGAAGGGTTGGATGTCTCTCTTAATTGCCGCATTAAATCCACTTGCAGAAAATTGAGCGGGTCAACATATGGGTTACGAAGATAAACAGACTCTTGGATAGTCGGTGTATGACTGAGCAGCTCTTCATTACCGGAAATTTGCAGCAATGCGCTTCTGGTACGCTCATATTCATCTGCTATATCTTCATAAATCCGTTTTGCCACATTAGGATCTTCCACTAACTCCAAATATTCTTTGGCGGTTTTCATATCGGCTTTCATCAATGCCATTTGCAAATTATTGATTGTCGATTGGAAGAAAGGCCATTCTTTATACATTGTTTGCAAGGTTTCCAGATGGCTGTCGTCTTCTTCAATGAAAGATTGCAGACCTGTACCTGCTGCATACCAGGCAGGCAGCATATATCTGGATTGTGTCCACGCAAATACCCACGGAATCGCCCGCAAGTCTTCAAATTGCTGGCTGTTCTTCCTGCTCATCGGGCGTGAACCAATATTTAAAGCGCCTAACTCCGTCAACGGCGTTCCCTGATGGAAAAACGTCAGAAAGTCCGGATCGCCGAACACCAGGGATTGATATTTCTTCAATGATTTTTCCGACATCGATTCCATTGCTTTTTCCCATTCTTTTTGCCTCAGTTCTTCTTGGGCAGGGGTTTTCAACGTCTTGGCTGATCCTGTAAACAAGGCAGAAGCTGCTTGCTCTAAATTCCGATAAGCAATATCTTCGAGCAAATATCTGGAAGAAAGCACTTCTCCCTGTTCTGTAATTTTCACGCCATCCTCTAAAGTCTCGGCTGGTTGAGAAAGAATGCTGGTGCTTAGCGAACCGCCGCCGCGGCCAAGGGAACCGCCACGTCCATGGAAGAATTTCAGACGAATATTGTATTGTCTCGCCATATTATGGATATCCTCCTGGGCTTTAAACAAGTTCCAGTTGGCGCTTAACGTACCGCCGTCTTTACTTCCATCGGAATATCCAAGCATAATTTCCTGATGTTCCCCGCGTGCTTCGAGCTGTTTGCGATAGACATCCATTTCAAATAATGTCTTCATAATTTTCGGTCCTGCGATTAAGTCATCAATGGTTTCCAATAATGGAGCGACGTCGATATCACTTTCCACTGTGCCATCCGGATATAGACGGTAGACGCCGGTTTCTTTAGCGAGTACTAAAACTTCCAAAAGATCGCTCGGAGATTCTGACATACTGATTAAATAAACTTCAATCGCCCGTTTTCCAAATTCCTCATGCGCTTTTTTAATCGTACGGAAAACTTCTAAAATATTCCGTGTTTCTTTCGAATAGCCACCCTCAAAAAGCAGCAGCGGTCTCGGCTCATTCAATACCTCACGCAATACTTTCTGTTTATCTTCTTCTGGCAGGCCGGCATAATCATCCGTAATATGCGCAGCTGTCAGAATTTCATGAACAGCTGTTTCATGTTCTCCACTATGGTTTCGTACATCCAGTGTCGCTAAGTGGAAGCCAAACATTTCTACTTGACGAATCAACTTTCGGATGGTTTTCAATCGTCTTGGCTCCGGCAAATGCGCCTCTGCACTTTCTTTGATTTCTTTCAGATCCAGAACCAGCTCTTCAGCTTCATGGTAACCTTGAGAAGTTTTCCCTGTTGCGCGCAACCGTTTTAAGATAACTGCAAATTTGCGTCGATATACTTCCGATTGAATCGGCCACTTGTCCTTCTTATTCAAATACGTACGCTCTTCTTTTTCTACCTTATCAATAAACTGCTGATTAATCGTGATACGTTCACTGGATTGACTAAATCGTCTCATCAGCTCAACAAGAGAAGCATCATATTTTTTCAGAATCAGGTTCCGTTGCAGTTCCAGCGTCTCCCAGGTAATATCTGGCGTGACATTCGGATTTCCATCCCGGTCTCCTCCTATCCAGGAACCGAAATGAATAAAGTTAGGCACCTGCCAGTCTTTTTTCGTCGGAATGTATTCTTGTAATTGTGTTTCCAATTCTTGAAAGACATCAGGCAATGTTTCAAATAGCGTTTGATCAAAATAATAAAGTCCATTTTTCACTTCATCTAATACTTCTGGCTTCCGTTGACGTAATTCATTGGTATGCCATAAAGCAGTGACTTCATTAAAAAGGCTTTCCTCCACTTCTTTTCTTTCTCTAAATGTCGTAAGCGGGTTATCCAGCTTAGCTAGATGCGCTGATATCCGTTTTTGTATTTCTAATACTGTCCGCTTGGTTGCTTCTGTCGGATGTGCGGTCATAATCAATTCGATGGACAAATTATCCAAGACGCCTTGAACCTCGTCATTTGTCAAGTCACTTTCTTTCACTTTTGAAACGGCTCTTTCTAACGAAAAAGGCTGACTCTCATTCTCATCTTGTAGATATTGGCGTTTACGTCTGATTCGATGATTTTGTTCCGCAATATTAATCAAATGAAAATAAATCGAAAAAGCACGGATGACTTGTTGACGCAATGGCGGCTCTAAACTGCTGATTTCTTTTTTCAAAGTATCATATGTGTCTTCACCCGACCCGCTGCGAAAGCTTTTAGTCATTTCTCGAATGCTCTCTACTTTATCGAATAAATCTTTTCCTCCATGTAACGTCAAAACTTCCCCTAATATATTTCCAAGCATATTAACGTCATTTCGTAATGAGGCGTTTTTATCCTTTGTTTCAGTCATGCTGTTTTCCTCCTTGTCCAATCAGCGTAAAATAATCATAACTTTTTTATCAATAATAGTACATTCTCCATTCAGAAGGAAGCATGCAACGTAAATCTGAAAATTCACTCTATATATTGTTTTAAAAAGATTTTGGATCGTACCTTTGATTCAAATACCATGAAAATAGTACTTTTAACATAAAGGCATCCGTATTTTAATCGTTGATTTATACACTTCTTCCCTTTTTTGAAAAAATAAAACATAGATTACGTTCACCTAAGCATCAATCAGTGCTTCTCTCTACCTTTTATCTCTGTGTAATCAAAGATAAGTCCTTCCCTTCTCCTTCGTGAATAAAGAAAATGAAAAAGCAGTGTGTCTTATCAGAGAGACACTGCTTTTTCGGGTTAGTAGTAATTTAGAATGTCAGATTATCCAATTCTTTCCCGCTTGTTTCTTCATAGCCTTTCATATACTTGATTCGGCGTTGGGCAGAAGATTCGCTGACTTGTTCATCTGCATGGTAAGAAGAACGCACTAGCGGTCCCGCTTCACAATGTGTAAATCCTTTCGAAAGGGCAATTTCTTTTAATTCTTCAAATTCATCCGGATGATAGTAGCGTTCGACATTCAAATGTTTTTTTGTAGGCTGCAGATACTGGCCAATCGTTACAATATCCACGTTATGGGCACGAAGATCATCCATCGCCTCAATAAGTTCTTCTTTTGTCTCGCCAAGTCCAACCATAATGCTTGATTTTGTAGGTGTATCCGGTGCAATTTCTTTAACCCTTCTTAATAATTCCAAAGAACGATCATATCGGGCAATAGCACGAACTTTTTTCGTTAATCGTCTGACCGTTTCAATGTTGTGGTTAAAAATATCAGGTCCGCTTCCCATAAGTGTATGCAAGCTTTCATAATCGCCCTTCATGTCTGAAGGTAAAATTTCAATAGTACACCCAGGTACATTTTCGCGAATTTGACGTACCGTTTCTGCAAAAACAGCTGCACCGCCATCTTTTAAATCATCCCGGGCAACAGCAGTGACAACAACATGCTTCAATCCCATAATTTCTACAGACTCAGCTACTCGGCTTGGTTCATTCCAGTCCAGTTCATTCGGAAGACCAGTTTTTACTGCACAGAAGCGGCAGCCTCTCGTACATGTATCGCCAAGAATCATAAAAGTAGCTGTTTGGCGTTCACTCCAGCATTCATAAATATTTGGGCATTTTGCTTCTTCACAGACCGTATTTAAGCGTTTGTCTCGCATTAAATGTTTCAAATGATTATAAGATTTGTTCGTATTTAACTTAATTTTCAGCCATTCGGGTTTACGTAAATGTTCTTCTTGCTTTGCCACGTGATCAGCTCCTATCTGGAATGATTCCATTCATCTGTTACATATTTACTGTACATAAGCTCATGAATTTCCTGTTCTTGTTCATCAGAAAGGGTAAACGTTTCCAGTTCGATATCCAAACCTGTTTGAAATCCATCTTTTAACGCTGCCTTCGTTTCCTCCAAAGACACTTCTCTTCCAGCTGCTTCATCAATCGAAATCGCTTTATCGTCAAATCCTGCCCGGGCGCGCTGTTTGACTTTTTCATTACGATAAATAAATAAGTCATATAATGTATCCTTATCCACAGAAAGCGGAATAGATCCATGCTGCAATATAACCCCTTGTTTTCTAGTCTGTGCACTTCCTGCTGCTTTCTTATTGTCAATTACTAATTCATACCAGGAAGGTTCCTCAAAACAAACGGCAGATTGGGATGATGCCGCCTTTTCTTCTGGAACGGCAAAATCTGCTGCAATACCAAGATTACGATACCCGTCTAATAACCCTTTTGACAAAGTAAGATACGCGTCTTTAACGGACTTCGGCATCCGTGGATGCTGTTCTGAAATAATAACGCTGTAAGTCAGTTCCTTGTCATGCAATACGGCCCGGCCGCCAGTTAATCTCCGCACAAGTTGGAATCCATGTTTTTCCACTGCTTGCAAATCAATTCTGTTTTTCGTTTTTTGAAAATATCCAACGGAAAGTCCAGCAGGTAACCACTCATAAAATCGAAGAACCGGCGGTATTTTGCCTTGGCTATGCCATTGGAGTAAGCATTCATCTACTGCCATATTATAGGCAGGTGTTTGTTTACCGGTGTCTAAAAAATACCAAGTTTCAGTCATAAGAAAATTCTCTCAATAAAATGAGAAAACAGATCCCCCTTTGAATATGTATTTAAACCATTTATCAACGAATGATAACGTGCTCAAAAGCCTGTCTGCTGGTATCCTTTTTCACTTCTGGGGTGAAAGACTTTCTGGCTGCTTTACTTATGTCGGCATCTGTGAATCTGGAACTTTTGAACATGTACTTTTAATAGTAAATGTTTGTGTCATATATGTCAAAAATTCCAAAAAATTATCACTATTCATTTTCGTCTCTGCAAAGAAATGAACAAAGTAAATGACTGTATCCTTTTCAAATTCGATACAATAGTTCTTTATCACTTTATAACACAATCCTCATCAATTTACTTATGTTTAATAATAACACTTGTTTATTTATTTTGTAAAACAGAACTGTATAAAGTGAAAAAAGCAGAACACCACATTTTTTGCAGTGTTCTGCTATCTAAACAAGCCCTGTTTTATCCAATTGTTTCTATCATGGCTCGTAATTAAAATTATAATGCTGTAATTCCGCCGTCAATGACAAATTCAGGGCCAGTAGAATAGCTTGTTTGATTTGTTCAATCGTTGCTTTGGCATCTTCTCTATCCAGCATCGGTGTTTGAATCACACCAGTATGAACAGAATTTACATGAATATTGAGCAGTGATAATTCATGGCTTTCCGCTTTTGTCATACCACGGACAGCAAATTTCGTATCGGTGTATCCAACAGCTGCGCCGACTAGTCCATTCATGGAAGAAACATTAACAATCGATCCTGCTTCTTGCTCCTTCATAATAGGTGTGACAGCTTTCATTCCTAAACATACAGAAATTTAGTTAATATTTACGATTTTCATATACGCATCTAATGATAGTTCTTCAAGCGGAGTATTAAATGTAATGCCGGCGTTATTTACCAATGCGTCAATACGTCTCCACTTCTCCACGACAATATCTACGACCGTCTTCCGGTCTTCCTCACTGGCCACATCATGTTTAATGAAAATAACATCACCATCTGCCGTGCTAATGATGCATAACTTTGAAACGGGGCGGGAATATATATATGATTAATGAATTTGGGAAGGATGATAAAAATGGCGCAAGAAAAAGATTTCGAAGGAAAAGTTGTCTTAATTACCGGAGCCGCTTCCGGGATTGGTGAAGCAACCGCGCTAAAATTTGCTGAACGTGGAGCAAAAGTCGCGATTGGTGATATAAATGAAGATAGTGAGAAAGTTGTTCAACAGATTAAAGATAATGGCGGTGATGCAGTTTTCTTTAAAACAGATGTGAGCAACGCTGATCAGGTAAAAGCACTTATAGAAAAAACATCCGATCATTTCGGACAAATTGATTGTGCTTTTAACAATGCCGGGATTCTGCCAAAAATCGCTTCCTTTATTGAAACGGCAGAAGAAGACTTTGATAAAACGATTGCTGTTGACTTAAAAGGCGTCTTCCTCTGTTTGAAATATGAGCTCGAATATATGATGAAAGAAGGCGGGGGGAGTATTGTGAATACCGCTTCGGTTGCCGGATTGATAGCAGACCCCGATATGTCCCCTTACGTTGCTGCTAAACATGGCGTTGTCGGTCTGACAAAAGCTGCCGGGATTGAGTATGCGGATAAAGGTATCCGTGTTAATGCCGTCGCTCCAGGAGTTACAGCAACACCACTGGCTAAAGAAAAGCTGGAAGATCCGCAGATAAGAGAAGAAATGATAGGAAACGTTCCAGCAGACCGGGCAGCTACACCAGATGAAATTGCAGAAACCGTACTCTATCTATCATCCGATAAAGCAAGCTTCGTGATGGCTCAGACTTATGTCATTGATGGTGGTCAAATCGCCCACTAATAGAAGATGTCCAAAAAGTTTCTCAAATGATAAGGAGTGAATCTCTGCTTATTGATTCAAATTCAACTACTTTTGGAACATGTATGAATCACGTTAACTCTTACAACTTAGAACAGACATCAAAGAAAAAGGAGAAGACTATGAAGAAAAATTTTTTTCGATCATATGAGTTTCGTTTAATCGTATTTTTCTTTTTAACATGGGGATTTGTTTTTTTATCCCGCTCCTCCCTCGGATATTTATTACCAACCATGGTGGAGGATTTCGATCTAAATAATTCCCTGATTGGCCAAGCCAATATGTGGCAGACCATTGGTTTTGCGATTTCTGCACCACTTATTGGTGCGTTATCCGATAAAACCGGTTATCGAAAACGCATTTTAGTATTTGCCGTATTAGCAACTGGTATTTTTACTGTTCTTTCTGCATTAGCTCCAACTTTTTGGTTATTGGTCGTTATCCGGTTTCTCGTTGGAGCAAGCCTGGGACCGATTTTCCCGCTGATTGTTGCTATTATGGCGGATTCTTCCGGATCAAAGGGAATCGGACGCAATGTCGGTATTGTTAACGCAGGGGTTTCGATTATTGCTAATATGTTAGGTCCAACCTTGGTTACGCAACTGGTGACTTTTACAAATTGGCAAATGACATTTGTCTTTATTGGTATACCAAGTTTATTATTGGCTTTGATCATTTGGAAATTTACTAAAGAAGTCAACACTAAAGATACTGCTGCTTCCGAACCGGAACAAAGTACGAGCAGTTACAAAGATGTGCTAAAATACAGGAATGTAAAAATAGGTATTTTACTATCCGTTTTCTGTATGTCCAGCTTATGGATTCTGTATTCCTTTGGCCCACTTTATTTAACAGAAATCGGATTACTTTCCACCAGCAGAATGGGATTTAGCATGTCTGCGATGGGAGTTGTCGGCATTGCATGGGTTATCCTGATTCCGATGATTTCGGATTACGTCGGCAGGAAGCCTACTGTCATCTTCTTTTCTGCTGTGGCCATACTAGCTCCGCTCGGCCTGTTCCTTTTCCCTCAGACTTGGGTAGGTATTGCTGCATTAATTGGAGTTGGCGGCGTAATCGGCTCCCTGCCCCCTATCTTTATGAATATTGTTCCAACAGAAAGCCTGCCGGCGAATTTAAGCGCTACTGCCAGTTCACTTATTATGGGACTGGGAGAATTAGTCGGAGCGCTCGTCATTGGCTTGTCCGGAACATTAGCAGATACTTTCGGACTGAAAGTGGTAATGATTTCTGGAGCAGTGGCTCCACTGCTGATGGTATTCATTGCATTTGGCTTGATTGAGTCAAACAAGCAAAAAAAGAAGCAGAAGACTTCATCAGTATAAACACTACAACGGATAGGATAGATCTGGCGGATACAAATCCTGCTGCTCTATCCTTCTTTTGTTCAATCTATGTTCCAGCCAAGCATTATTTTCAAATCGGATGAATTGCTTTTATACACCTTGAGGGTATATCATTTACATAAATACTGACAGAAAGGGGATTTCATATGAAGGAAGTACATGAGTTAACGTCTATAAAAATGATAGAAGATTTTCTGGAAAATCACAATCTGAGCTTCCTTTTTGTATCCAGGCCGGATTGCAGTGTGTGTCACGCTGTATTACCGAAGCTAAGAACATTACTGGACGACTACCCCTTGATTCATTTAGGTCACATAGATGCTTCCAAAGTAGAAGAAGTGGCAGAAAAATTTTTGATTTTCACGGTTCCTATCATGATTTTGATTATAGATGGCAAAGAATATATACGCGAAGACCGCTTTGTCCGTTTTGAACAGTTGGAAGAAAAGTTGGATCAGATATATAATTTGTACAATAATTAAGTAGCTTAATAATATCAACTCGATTATATTATTATCAATATTGATTTTAAAATTTAAATTAAAAAGGAAGGTGGCAGAAATGAAACAATTTTCATCTCTGCCACCTTGCATATTTTAATGCCCCTTATTTGAATGAACCATTATTTTTACGGTTTCTTTCACGGAGTCAATTCCGTTTGATGTTAAACCCATGGGGAAAGTTGCATTAAAAATAAAACATTGATTATATCTGAGAATTACCACAATAAATCAAAATGCACAAACTATATTATCTGCTTTTGTATTTTTTATTTTATGTTACGTTAATGACTCTGCCTTAAAGCGATGGATAGCGGATAGTATTTCGTGTAACATGTTTTTTCAAACTGTTTCACACTACCATGAAGATATTAGTACTCCACCTATAGCTCCAATGACAACAATCATCCAAGGCGGCAACTTCCAATAGACTAGCATACTGAATAATATAGCCGCAAAAGCAAAATCAACCGGACTCAGGATAGCGCTTGTCCAAATGGGATGATAAAATGCGGAAATCAAAATTCCTACGACAGCCGCATTGACTCCCATCAGCGCTCCCTTCATGTTTTGATTTTGACGGATTTGATTCCAAAATGGCAATGTACCTAGAATAAGCAGAAACGCCGGCAAAAATATAGCTACAGTTGCCAACAATCCACCTGACCATCCACTAATAACAGAACCAATATATGCCGCAAAAGTAAATAATGGTCCCGGGACAGCCTGCGCAGCTCCATAACCAGCTAAAAAGGAAGTTTCATCCATCCAGCCTGTCAACACAAATTCTTGCTCCAGCAATGGCAAGACCACATGTCCGCCGCCGAAAACAAGCGAACCAGCACGGTAAAAACGATCAAACATATCGATCCAATTCAGCGCTGTCACTTCTTTTAAAATCGGAAGCAAAATAAGCAGTCCGAAAAAGAGCGATAGACAAATACTTCCCAGCTTTCGGGAAATCGGAAAAACAAATTGCGAGTCCTCTGTCTCCGCATGATTTTTATATACTGCATAGCCAATTAGACCTGCTAATAAAATAACACCAACCTGCGTAAAAGCTGTTTGCCATAATAAAGTGCATACTAAAGCAAATAATGCAATAGCTTTGCGTCCACGGTCTGGTGTTAACTTTTGGGCCATTCCCAAAATTGCATGTGCTACAACAACCACGGCAACGATTTTTAACCCTTGAATCCATCCTGCTTCTTCAAAAGATGTTCCTTGCAAAACCAACGCAAAAATAACCAGCGCAATCACAGAAGGAAGCGTAAAGCCGATAAAAGAAACAATTCCCCCAAGTATACCTCCGCGCATAACACCAATCCCGATACCGACTTGACTGCTTGCCGGTCCCGGTAAAAACTGACACAGAGCAACTAAGTCACTATAACTTCTTTCATCCATCCATTTTCTTTTCCGGACATATTCCTCGTGAAAATATCCAAGATGCGCAATTGGTCCGCCAAAAGAAGTCAGACCTAATCGCGTAGAAATAAGCAGGATTTCTAATAACCGTTTGAATTTCTCTTTTAATGTTGTATGATTCACTCAGTACACCCTTCCCTGTCCGTCTTTCATTTCTTTAAACGCTTCATATGCTGTCTCTCAAGCTTTCTTCAGCATCTATGTACGCCAAAAATCGGGAATTCATTGCAAGATAAAACATATGCATATGAAAACGTCCTAGAAATAACCTTCCCCTTATAGACTTCCTTCCTCAAGCATTGATATCAAATGTCGTCATTACTGTATCATTGAGGCTTAACCAGAACAATCCTCCTCTATAAAATTTACATAAACTTTACAAAAGAGGAAAAAAGCCAATTTACTCCATATACACATGAAATAAATTGACTTTTTATGGTTGCATGCAATACCTTTATTTGAGATTAAGCCCCTTCTATCATATCCCGTCTGCGATATCCGAGGTAACCAATAATCATCAAAGCAATACTGATCCCTGTTATAATCATAAAAACAGGTGCATCGAAGCTGTCCATCGGCATTTGCGGAATCCAGCTTTGTACAGCTGTCTTTAAAAAGCCCTCCGGCAAATCCAAAATACCATCAAAGTAATTCAAAATAAAGGAATAGCCAAGATAGGCATAGACGACTTTTCCTAATTTCGGTGCCCAGCCAAGCGCTACAGCTGCAAGACCTGTAAAGAATAGTACGGATGGAAAAAAGTTGTAGCCTGCAGCCAGAAAATCACGGATACCCAGCGTGGCATTGTCACCCATGACAGAGACAGCTGTACCTCCAAGACCACCGGCCGCCAGCAACGTCCCAATTAAACCTGCAAAAACGGCTAACCCGATCGTTGTCCAGTAAAGTTGTCCGCGAGTGACTTTTGTGGCATGAAGCTGACTTAAATGCAAGCGGCTCTCTTCTGCAAACAGCTTATTTACTATGACGATTGGCAAAATAGAAACCAAAACCATCATGACCATCATAATCGTTCCTGTAAAGGATTCTTCAATGGAAACACCTGATTGTGCAAACATTTCCGCCATCATCTCATTACTTTCCAGGAATGTCTGCATATCCCCATAAATAGAACCGTACGCTGCTCCCATCACGGCAAAGCCAATCAGCCAGCCAATAGTAACTCCCTTATTCAGTTTGGCAAACAATCCCTGCACCGATAGTAGAGACCGTCTTGCATGCTCTCTTCCTTCTCTTTCAGGCAAGTAACCGGCCCCCATATCACGTCCGCCTTCCAGCGTAAAAGCAAGGATTACCATCACTGCACTAAAAATGAAGGCAAAAATAATCGGCAGCCAGTTGTTCTCTGTAAATGGATAGGTCAAATACGTCCAGCCAAGCGGATTGAACATAGATAAATCCACATTCGATACATCCGTTCCGGCACGAATAATATAGAGCAGCCCAACCAAACCTAAGCTTGAACCTGTGGCACTGGAGGAAGCAGGCATAATTTGCGCCATCACCAGTCCAATCGCTGCCCCAATCATACCAGCTATGCCAACGGATGCTCCAAATAGAAAGGAACCCTGCACTGTAATCGTATCTGCACCGAAACTTATTAACAATCCGCTAATAAAAAGCGCCAATATCGCATTGATAACAATCACTTCAGTCGTTGCCGCAAGCGAGTTCGCCTGCCTTCCAATTTGAAAAGATCTTACAAGCTCTGTCAGACCGAGATCTTCTTCCTTTCTTGTGTGTCCAACAACATGCAAGACAGACATAATCATCGCAAACAATCCGCAGAATAATAACATTTCATGTGCATACATCGCTCCTAATGTATATTCTGCTGCGGTTTCAATTGGTGTCGGACCAACCATAGAGATCATCGCCGGGTTTTGCAGCGTTTCAAACATTCCTGCCAACCCTTGCCCTTTTGCAATTTCTTCAAAAGCAGGCACAAAGCCGCCAGAAAATAGACCAACTCCCAAAATCCAAAAAATTATCTTTTTCCAATCACGTTTTACATACTGCCAAAATAAGGTATCCCAACGCGCAAATTTTTCCTTCATGGTTCTTTCACCTCCTATATCCGCACTTATCCTTCATAATGCCGCATGAATAAGTCTTCCAATGTCGGCGGAACAGCTTCAAACTTCTTCACGCCCAGTTTCGTTGCTTCCAATAGAATCGTATTGATGTATTTATTGTCAGCAGAAAAAGTAGCTTGATTATCTTTTTGCGTAAAATCATGGACACCTTCTACAAATTCCATTGGCGAAACATCCGCTTCTGTGGATAAAGTAACTGCAGAACGGGTCAAATGCCGTAATTCATCCAATGTCCCGGACTCTACAATCTCCCCTTGGCGGATAATGACGACCCTGTCCGCTAATCGCTCTACTTCACTCAAAATATGCGATGACAGCAAAATGGATTTTCCTGCTTCCTTGATTTTTTCTACTTCTTCCTGAAAAACAGCTTCCATCAACGGATCTAGCCCAGAAGTCGGCTCATCAAAAATATATAAATCCGAATCCACAGATAAAGCGGCGATCAAACCAACTTTTTGCCGATTTCCTTTGGAGTACCCTTTAGCCTTTTTCTTCGGATCCAGTTCAAAACGTTTGATTAAATAATCCCGTTTTTGCTTATCTCCGCCGCCATGTAGCTTCATAAACAGGTCAATGATTTCACCGCCTGTCAAACTCCCCCAGAGCGCAACATCTCCCGGCACATAGGAAATACGTTTATGAATTTCCAAGCTTTCCTTCCAAACGTCCTTCCCAAAAATCTCTGCCTGGCCGGCATCCCTTTTAATAATTCCCAATAAAGCGCGAATCGTGGTTGACTTACCAGCGCCATTCGGACCGATAAATCCGACGACCTCCCCCGCTTCTACAGTAAAGGTCACATCACTTAATGCTTGAAACTTACCAAACTTCTTTTGCAAGCCTTGTAATTTCACAATGTTTGTCATAAGACTGACACCTCTTCTCTCCTTATTTCATATACGGTTTTATTTAGTTCTGTTCTTCACCCCTTGAAGCAGACAAAATAAAACCATTAATCATATAACAGTTCAAAAATAAAGATTAAACAAAAAGTTTAAAACCATTAATCTATAATATGGTTCAATATTATTCTTTTTTATCTTTGAAGTCAATATAATATATACTATTTTTTATTTGCCAGTTCATAATTAGACGGATATAATAAATAGGAAGAGAGACGTTCATTTACAAATTTTTTTATGAATGTTTGTTCAACAGAAAGCAGGTCATATATGTGAATGGTTTTGAAAAAAGAACAGAAGAAAAGAAAAAGCAGATTTTAGAAGCAGCTTTTGAACTGATGAACGGAGATACAGATACCGGCAATGTAACCATGGAGGAAATTGCGAAACATGCGAATGTCGGCAAAGCTACCCTTTTTAAATATTTTGGCAGCAAGGATAACCTGATTCGTGAAGTTTTCCAAGATTTTATTAACCGGCTGATTACGGATGCAAAAAATATTATGGCTGAAAATAAACCTTTTGAAGAAACATTGATTGCATTGAGTCAAAATAAAATCGGTCTGTTGGATAAAATCAGTCACCCCTTTTACATGCGAATGATGGATTTTTTTACAGCAAAGGACGAGGAAGGCTTATCTTTAATGATGCAGAAATTTAATGAAATAAATTATGGTATGTTGTTGGATTTATTTCACCGAGGCCGGAAAGAAGGAAAAGTGGATCTGAAATATTCGGATGAATTTCTGCTGCTGTATTTCCAGGCGATTGTAGAAGGGATTTCCAAGCCGCAGATTTATGAGAAAATTGCCCCTTATACCGAAGAATGGACAGAAATGCTTATTAAAGGAATTGCACCGAGGAAGGATTGATCTTGCTCGATGCTTTCTTTTAAAGTAATTGCAACAAAAAAAGCCGGGAATTATCCGGCTTTTTTTCTCAGCAGGACGCAAAAGGAATACCTTTCCTTTCACTTCATTCTTTTTTTTTCTGTCTTCCTAATATCCCACTTCGACAACAGCATTGACAATATACATTAAGTCATTTTTATCTTCTTGGTCACTTAGATAGACACCGCTTGTTGTAATCAGCCCGCCATCTAACTTTTCCACCGTCACCGTGCCATACGGTATCAATTGCTTTATCTTTCCTTCATCCAAATGTTCCATATCTCCTGGAATACCCAATTTCACATTTACCTTCATGTTGTTTAAGTCTTGATCAGGCAGCGCGCCTTGAATTCCCGGCATTGAATTAGAATGAATTGCATTTGTCACAGCACGTTTGGAAGCTTCGTTAATATTTTGCCCGTGTAAATCTACGCCTGTACCTGTCTGAATAAATATCATTTGTTCCATGTTTTTGCTCTCCTTCCTGATTTTTATCGTTTCTGCATAATTATTTTCTACATTCCCATTTCTCTGAAATCATACATACTACCATTCTTCCAGCCGCTTATACTTATTTACTGTGTTTTGATCCAGAAAATATAATGTATCCAACAATGCTGGAATAAAGGAACCGGGTCCTTCTGCTTTTTTCATTGCCAACTCCGCTGCAATTCCATAAGCAGCAGTTACCTCAACACTTGCCTCATACACATCTTCCCCAACGCTGACATACGGTCCGATCAGCGAAGTGAGCAGACATCCGCTCGTTGTGATATTCTGCAACATGGCATCCCCATTACTGCAAAATGTTGTACGAACACCATCGGTAATCACGTCTGTTTTTCCAGTTGCAATGACGACTGTATTATATTTTTTTGCTACTGCCTTTGCGATTTCCGGATCAATTTCCGCAATGGTGGAGTCAGGACTTTTCATGGATTCAAACACATTTCCTAGTACAGCAATTTCTCCTGCATTGGCCCGAATAGCTGTAAATTGAACTTTTTCCAGCAGCTTATCAATGACTTCTGTCCGAAATGTTGTTCCTCCAGCAGCAATCGGATCCAAAATAACAGGAACCCCTTCCTCATTCGCTGTTTTCCCTGCAATCAACATGGCCTCTGCACGTTCCTCCGTCAGTGTTCCAAGATTCAACACAACAGCTTGAGCATGTTGCGCATTCTCCACTGCTTCTTTTGGAGTATGCGAATTAGCCGGAGAAGCACCGATTGCAATCAATCCATTTGCGGCAAAATTCGTGGCTACTTCATTGATGACATTATAGATAAGCGGGTTTCTACTTCTGATTTTCCCGATATAATCCATAACAAAACACTCCTTTTTTTCTAATTATTCCAAATACAAAATTTGCAAGAATTGCTTTAATAAATTAAAAACCACCCCGAAATGGAGTGGTTACTTTTACGTAAAAGATATAAATACACCGTATATCCGCCATCTCCACTTTCCTACGCTAGTATGAGCTAGATCAGGTTCAAAGGGATTAAGATGCAAATCTTATCTCAGCCAGACGGCACCCCTAGTGGTTTATTATTCAATGTTACATTCATTTTAATATTATATTTTCATATTGTAAAGGGATACAATAGGTGTACACTATTAGCCTGTCTTTATTATAATCAATCATTGAAAATCGATATTTGAGACAATGTTTTTCTAAGATTAATAGCATCCCAAGGCAGATGTTCAGCTATCCCTAGTCCAACAATTTCAGCTTGTTCAGAAACATCATTTAATACACGAGCAACTTGTGCAAGTTTCATTTCACCAACTGCCGCAGGAAAATCTTCTGAGTCCGTATATGGCTCTGCCGGATAAATAGAACGAAAATCCTTCGGGGATAAAACATCCAAGTCAAAGTGAACAGCTAAATATGCAATGTTATTTTCTTTTATCCAATCCATAATCGGATCGCTATTTTCTTTTAACTCCTCCGGACCGACAAAGGGGACATGTAATTCTTTTACTAACTTGTCCCTATCACGTAAATCCTTTTCTATTAATCCTGCATACATCATATGGCTCAAGGGCACCGGGTTTTTTACTTCTGTAACAAATTGAGGCGCACCCTTTCCCAGCAAATTGGCCGCCACCATCTCATGAACATCTGTCGAATCATTTGTTGTTGCAATATCCGGATGTGCATCCAACCATAAAATCCCTAGTTTATCACCATATTTTCCGCTTAAATAATCAAATGGCACTTGATCCATGGAACAGTCTCCGCCAAATATAATGACTTTATCCGGCTGCTGTTCTTTCAGAATGTCAGCTGTTTTTTTCATTTGTTGCGATATGACGTGCTCACCTTTTACACCATTTTTCACTTCTAATTTCTTTTCAAAGTCTGTATCCACTTCTACTTCAAATGTTTCGCTTGTTTTACTTTTCGGCGCAATGTGTGCTAATAGTTCACCTCCAAAAGCATAATCGGGGTTATTTCCTCCTTGCCACTGCGGGAATAGCAGTCTTATAGTCTTTTTATTTTGTGCCATATTTATTCTTCCTTTCTTTGGTTTTCTGCTTTAAATAAGCTTGTTGATACATTAATGCTATATCTTCTTTTATTCATTCAAAATGGGTTGCTCTATTTCTACTTGTTTTCCCTAAATGCTTCTACTATTAACCAAGATAGCTAATATAACACGCCTTTATTGCAATACGGCTATTTGTTACTTTACCTTTAATACTACTGTATACGAATGAACGCAATCATTTTACAATTTGTTTCGTCAGTCTCAGTTGCCAGTTAAAAATTAAAAATGACAGTTTCTTTATTTCCCAGGAAATTACCTCCACTCTCAGCATACCATTCTCGAATAAATTTACAGAGTGATATCAACGAACAAGAATCGATTATATTATTCTATCCTTTATTCCTTACCTTTTGCTGAAGCTATTATTCCTTTATTATTTAAAATAGAACAATATAAGAGGAGAATATAACATGCACAAAAACCTATACTCCATCGGCGAGACAGCCAAATTAAATAATATTTCCATCCAGTCATTAAGGTATTATGACAAAATCGATTTATTCACTCCTGCTTTCATAGATCCTGAAAGTAACTACAGATATTATCATGAAAAGCCACTCCTCTTGTATACAATTCCACGTACGTTGTCAGTTCCCCTATTTCTTCTTGGGTTATACCGTTTTGTTTTAGTTCTAAGTGAAATTTTTTACGGAAAATACAACCAGATACAATTCGAACATCTGCAATAAACAGCGTTCGACAAATAAATAACAGGTTTACTTGCTTCCTTTTACGGTTATGTTAAAATAAAAAATAGCTTTCTTAGATTTAGGAGGAGAAAAATTTGTCATGACTAAAAAATCGAATAAAAACTTTTCCAGCGTATTTACGTATGCGTCGGTTATCGTCGGCATATTAGTTGTGCTGGGTGCTGTTTTTCCTGATCAATTTGGACATTATTCAGGAGCAATCGGCGATTGGGTTACAGAAACTTTCGGATGGTATTATATGGCAGTATTCACTGTCATCTTATTTTTCTGTATCTTCTTGGGTATCAGTCCTATTGGTAAATTGAAATTGGGGAAACCAACAGATAAACCGGAGTTCAACACTATTTCCTGGTTAACCATGTTATTTAGCGCTGGTATGGGAATCGGGTTAGTATTTTACGGTTCATCAGAGCCAATCTCCCATTACCTTGCACCGCCTACAACTGACCCGGAAACCAGAGCTGCCTTAGCGGAATCAATGCGATCCACTTTCCTGCATTATGGATTCCACCCTTGGGCTGTGTATGGGATTGTTGCATTGGCATTGGCTTATTTCCAATTCAGAAAAGGAGAAGTCGGCCTTTTATCGAAAACATTACGACCTATATTTGGTAATCGTGTAGACGGGCCATTAGGAAATATCGTTGACGTATTAGCTGTGTTTGCAACGATTATCGGTGTAGCTGTTTCCTTAGGTGTAGGAGCCATGCAAATTAACGGAGGTCTAAATTATCTCTTTAATGTTCCTAATAACATAATTACTCAAGGAATTATTATCGCCATTGTTACCGTATTGTTCTTAATCAGTGCTTGGAGCGGATTAAGCAAAGGAATACAGTATTTAAGTAATTTAAACATGATTTTAGCAGGGCTGTTATTCCTGTTTATGTTGATTTTAGGACCAACATTACTTATTCTCAACATGGTAACAAGTTCAACAGGCGATTACTTAACAACACTTTTATTTAGCAGTCTGGATGCAGCGCCATTAAACGATCAGAAACATGAATGGATGCAGAGCTGGACATTATATTATTGGGGCTGGTGGATGAGCTGGAGCCCATTTGTCGGCATTTTTATTGCTAGAGTTTCCCGCGGTAGATCTATCCGGGAGTTTGTTTTAGCCGTATTATGTGTTCCGACCCTTGTAAGTATATTCTGGTTCAGCGCGTTCGGTATGACAGGAATCGAAGCGGGCCAAGGTGCACCACAAATATTTAATTTGCCGCCTGAGACGCAGTTATTCGGTATTTTCAATGAACTGCCTTTGAGTATTATTCTATCTGTTATTGCGCTCGTGCTGATTGCATCTTTCTTTGTTACATCAGCAGACTCCGCAACATTTGTATTAGGTATGCAGACCGCTTTTGGAACCCTGCATCCGAAGAACTTTATCAAAGTGGTATGGGGCGTATCATTATCCGCAATTGCGTTTGTATTACTATTATCAGGCGGAGAAACCGGATTGGACGCCTTGCAGTCTGCCGCCATTATATCGGCATTGCCGTTTAGTGTAGTCGTCATATTAATGGCTATCTCTTTCTTCAAAGACGCAAACCGGGAAAGAAAATATTTAGGTTTGACTATTACGCCGAATAAAAGAAGAATGCAAGAATATATAAAACGAACAGAAGCAGAAGAGCGAGAAAATGATTAACCGAATGATTCAACAAATATATCATTGAAGCAATATTTCACCTAAAAACCCTTGTATCAAAGTGATACAAGGGTTTTTAGGTGAAATATGACATGTTAGTTCATTTCATCCAAAAATAAAATGTCGTTTTATATCCTCTTACTAATCAATTACAAAAGCAAACAGCATTTACCTTCTTATTTTATTCCTGCTTCTTGTCCATTTTATCTTCTAAATTGGACAAATGCTTGCAAAAAACAGCTTGACGATTCAATAATGCTATTGATAGACTGCATCTAGACCATAACTAGAAAGGTCGTTCTATCTAGTTTTACATTATTATTCAAGCATTTACAGAGTTAGGATGAACAACATGAAGTTTTCAAAATTAGTGCTGCCTGGTGTGACAATGATTGCAGTTGCCTACGGTTTGGCAAGGTTCAGCTTTGGTCTGCTTCTTCCGGCAATAAATGAATCGATGGAGATGACCGATTCTACCTCCGGGATTATTTCTTCTCTATTTTATGTTGCATATTGTGTAACAATTATTTACGCCACTGTTATGACTACAAGAGAAGGACCGAGAAGAATGATTATATTCGCCGGCTTGTCTGCATTTCTTGGTCTGTTTTTGATGGCCGTTACACCGAATGTCTGGGTGCTTGGATTAGGTGTTCTGCTTGCTGGCGGAAGTACGGGTCTGGTATCACCTCCTTATGGGGGTGCCGTTTCGCTTTGGATAAAAGAAAAGCAGCAAGGAAAAGCAAATACATGGATTAATTCAGGAACAGGCTTCGGTATCGCACTCTCTGGATTAGGAGCTATTTTACTCACGCCTCATTGGCGAATAACTTATGCAATCTATGCTGTATTAGCATTATTTATACTTATATGGAATTATAAAGTGATTCCGGAAATGGATACCGGATCAGGATCGAAACTGATGTTTAAAAAAGGAAATCTTTCGCTTCAGGGTGCAAAAGGGTCAACTAATTTGGTTATAGCTTCCTTCATTTTAGGTTTTTCCACAGCTGCATTCTGGACATTTTCCAGGTCATTTATTGAAGCTGCCGGGGACTACAATAACGTACTTCTCTCCGGATTTTGGGTGATGATTGGTATTTTCGGTGTGCTTGGAGGTTTTTCAGGATCAATGATTGAAAAAGGAGGCCTCCCTTTCGCTTATAAGATAGGGAGCTTAGCCATAGCTTCTGCATCCATTATCCTCGCATTGGCGCCGGAAAATCTGCTGACTGCTTATTTATCGGCCGGGTTATTCGGTTGCGCTTATATCTTTCTAACCGGTGTTCTGCTTGTTTGGGGAATCCGGGTTTTTATCAAAAATGCCTCCTTAGGCATCGGAGTTCCTTTCTTACTTTTAGCAGTAGGACAAGTAATCGGTTCCTCTTTAGCAGGTATGTTTATAGAAACATGGGGATATGCTCTCTCGTTTACGCTTTATGGATTCACTGGCTTAGCAGCTGCTTTTATCGGACCAAGAAAATAGCAAAAAGAAATCCCAACTCATTCGTTATTGGAATAAGTTGGGATTTTATCGTTTACCTGCTTTTATTCTATTTTATTCTTTCTGATTCGGATTCTCATCAGATTGGTCTTTTTCAGAATCGTCATTTGCTTCCTCTTTTTCTTGCTCAGAAGATGCAGCAGCTTCCTGTTGCTTTCTTTCATCCACTTGACGCTGTGTGATGATTTCTCCATCCGGCGTCATATATTTCTTGTTCATCTTTCTTGTTTCCGGATCAATAAAGCTATAGATAATCGGAATAACAAACAAGGTTAAGAATGTGCTCGCAGTCAATCCGCCAATAACAACAATTCCCATTGGCGCAATGCCTTCCATGCCTTCTCCAAGTTCCAGTGTTAATGGAAGCATACCGAGAATCGTGGTAATAGCTGTAATAAGGATTGGTCTGAATCTGTCCTGCACACTGACTTCAATTGCCTCGTAAGCGGACATTCCTTTTTCTTTCTGCTGTTGGATATAATCCACAATCAAGATCGCGTTGTTTACAACAATTCCGATAAGGAGAATGAGACCTACCATGGCTATCACACTCAGCGGATTATTTGTGATTAACAGAGACAGAGCAACACCAATAAATGCTAATGGAATCGTCATGATAACTGCAAACGGTGCTTTAAATGATTCAAATTGAGCAACCATGACAAGGTAGATAAATACAATTCCAAGCGCAATGGCTAACATTAATTGCGGAATCGCATCATTGAGCATTTCCATATCTCCGCCCATTGAATGCTCGGTATCTTCATGCAGGTCAAGATCATCAATCTCATTTTCAATCAGCTGACTCGCTTCATTCAATGAAAGACTGTCGCTGAAGGAAATGGTTAATTCTCTTGTATCTTCCATCTCATCTCTATTAATAAGTGTAGGTGATTCTCCTTCTTCCAGAGAAGCTACATCTCCCAATTCTACATAGTCGCCCTCCTCATTGGCAATAGAGATATTTTCAAACGCTGCTTCGCTTTCCAGTACATCAGCAGGATATTTCACATTAATGGTAGTAAAGCCATCATTTTCTTCAATCGTAGAAGCTTCAACACCATTGGTTGCTTCATACAATGCTTCTCCAACTTGCGCCGGTTGTAATCCATTAGCACGTGCTTCTTCACGATCAACAACTACCTGTAATTCTTCCACCGTTCCTTCATTGCTGGAAGTCACACTATTAATGTCTTCTTCCTCTTCCAATGCATCGATTACATCTGTTTCTGCTTCATCCAAGCGTTCTTCATCGTCATCCGATAGATTCAACACAACCGTATTTGGTTCTCCGGCACTTGCCTGGGACATCGGAACAACATCAATCTCTGCAGAGGAATCTATATCCTGAATATCATCTTCCACTTCATTGATAAAGTCGGAAGTCGTCATATCCCGCTCACTGGCATCCGTTAATTGTACGCTCACCGTTGCCGAGTTGCTTTCATCTGTAAAGGACATCATACCAGACGAACCAGTTGTACTTAGATAAGCATCCACTTCATTATGGTTATCCAGTTCCGCTTCAATATCTTCTACGGTGTCTTGCGTATCTTCCAGCAAGGTTCCTTGCTCTTTTTCAACCTCTACTGTCAAAAAGCCTTCATCTTGTTCCGGCATGAATTCCATTCCCTGCACTGTTAAGCCGACAGCTCCAGCGACAAATAAGACAACAGCAGTAACTAATACAGCAACTCTGTGTCTGAGCGTCCATGCAGAGGCTCTTCGCAGTCGCTTCATGTAGCCTTTTTGTTTCCGTTTCGATTCATCCATATTTTTCGGCTCTGTCAAAATACGGCTTGCCAGCATTGGCACAACAGTCACTGCCACAAATAAAGATGCAAGCAGACTGAACACCACGGTGATCGCTAATGGGGTAAATAATTGACCCACCAGGCCGGTAACAAACACAACCGGTAAGAAAACAGAAGCTGTCGTCAAGGTAGAAGCAAGTATCGCTGTAAATACTTCCCTTGTTCCTTCTCGAGCTGCTTGTTTAGGAGTTTTACCCATGGACAGATGTCTGTAGATATTTTCAATCACAACGATCGAGTTATCTAAGAGCATCCCGATTCCAAGTGCTAAACCACCCAATGTCATCATGTTGATACTGATATTTGTAAAGAACAATAACGCAAAGGTAGTAATAACAGAAAACGGAATAGACAGACCGATAATCAACGGCGCCTTCAAGTTTCTTAGAAATGCAAACAACACAAACATAGCTAACACCGCACCGCTGATAAGGGAAATATAGATACTGTCAATTGCCATATCTATATACTCCCCTTCGTCATAAAGCGTGCTGACAGATAGCTGTTCATATTCATCGTCTTCCAGTAAGGTGTCCAGTTCTTCATTAAATTCTGCATTGACAGAAGACGCGTTCGCACCATCTGCCAGCATCATTTCAAGCTGAACGGCATCTTCCTCGTTATAACGTGTAATCACGCCGCCATTATCTTCCGAGATAGATACATCTGCCACGTCATCCAACGTTACTTCTTCATCAGACATGTCAAGCAATACCAGATCACGCAGTTCATCCAAACCTTCTAGTTCATTCGTTGTACGTGTCGAAATATTATATCCTTGATCGGTATCCTCAATCGTATCGATAGGCATAGAGATATTATTCGACTCTATCATTCCGGCGATATCGGACTGTGACAGGTTATAGTCACTTAAGGAATCTGTATCTAATTCCACAGCTACTTCTCTATCCATCAACCCATTAATATTAATGGATGCGACACCTTGAATGGATTCCAGTTCATTTGCTAAATCATTAACTTGATTTTCAAATTCCACTGTATCTCCATTGGTTGATGTAGCTGCCATTTGTATACTTGGCATCATGGAAATATCAAATTCTATAAAACTCGGATCCTCTGCCTGTTCAGGCAACTCGGCCGAATCCATCGTACGGGTTATTTCATTCTCTACTTCATCGATAGTCATATCATAATCAAATTCTAAAAAGACCATTGAGGAAGCTTCTTGTGATTGAGAAGAAATATTCTGTAACCCGGTAACCGTAGAAAGGTCCTCTTCAAGAGGTTCGGTCACATTATCCAATACTTCTTCCGGCCCCGCTCCCGGATAACTTGTTGCCACAACAGCAACAGGCGGGTTAATATCAGGCATCATTTGAATCGGCAGCCTGGTTAATGAAACGCCGCCCAGAATTAAAAGGACCAACATCACAACGATCGTGAATTTTGGTCTCTTAATCGAGAAATTCGATAAATTCTTCACTTACAAAACTCCTTCTATTTAAATTTTAGTATAGACCTTTTTTATCGGCTATTTAAAAATTGAACAACGTGTTGTATTATTTATTATAAGGAGAATATATACAATAGACAATGAACAATTGAGCTTCATTTGTTGAAAAAAAGGAGGTACCTATTATGGGGGTCAAAGAACAGACAAAAACAAATTTGAAAGAAGCATTCTGGTCTATTTATAAAGAAAAACCGATTAATAAAATATCTATTAAAGAAATTACGGATACAGCAGGATATAACAGAGGCACCTTCTATAATTATTATAATGACGTCTACGATATTCTGAATGAAATTAAACAAGGGCTTGTTCCTTCTGAAGAGCTGCTCTCTTCGATTCTACAAAGCTTTCAAGATAATGACTTGCATAATCTGAAAGCAGAAAGAGAACAAGCCCGTTACGAGATAGAAAAATCCCAAGATCAGGAAATGAACGAAAAAATTATGGTACTGCTCGGCCCAAATGGCGACCCAGATTTTCTATACGAATATAAAAAAATGGCCCGGGAAAAAATACTGAATCAAGTCAAAGATTTAGATGAACAAAATCAGATTAAACTGGTATATATTATTGAATTTTTGATTTCCGGAATGATTCATACCTGGCTGCTTTGGGTTGAGAATAATGAAGATATGTCTGAGGAAGACCTGGATAAAATGTTGAACGAAATAGCTGAAAGTGGCTTCGAGAAGGTGCTGGTTGATATATTTCATGGAGGAAAGGAATAATAAGTTGGAATTTTTTAAACTTAGATACACAACTTTTGCAATTTAAGGCAATTTAAAAAGTAACTTTCATTCCATACAGCTATTGACAAAGAGGAGAAGGTAAGGAGTAAGGCTCCATTCACTCGCTTCCCTTCATTGAATCATTTTTTTAAATACCGATACGTTTGTTCTATTATCCAATCAATTAGAAAATCAACGTTTCAAAAAATTGATTTTTAGCATCGTCCAGGCTCCAATATCATTCTTTGGCGTCTGCTCTTCCTTGTTTTGTTCCTTATTTAATTCATCAGCTGTTAACTGCGGCATGCCCATCAAAGTGAAAAGAGTCAATATATATCATCCTCCTTTATTTTTCCCTAAGGAAACTTATTTATATATAAGAAACTTTAAAATGATTTTTTCATTTTGTCAACTATATTAAATAAAGGCTATTATTTTTCCTTAAGGAAAATAATAGCCTTTATACATTACTTTTTATATGACATTGGATTCACAATATAGATTATAATTTTAAGAAGTGACAACCTTCCCTACCAAAATCTTTTAATCCACTCGCAATACCCTTAACCCATTAAGAATAACTAGAATCGTGCTGCCTTCATGTCCAATCACGCCAAGCGGCATATTAATAACCTGCAGAAAATTGCTGGCGATTAGGACACCGATGACAGCCAGGGAAAAAATAATATTTTGCTTCACAATGGCATTCATTTTTTTAGAAACACGAATCGCATGAACCATTTTGGCTAGATTATTTTTCATCAGGACGACATTGGCTGTGTCTAAAGCAACATCACTCCCCGCTCCCATAGCAACACCGATATTCGCTGTAGCTAAAGCAGGTGCATCATTGACGCCATCTCCAATCATTGCTGTTTGCTGACCTCGCTGCCGCTGTTGTTTTAAATAGTTCACCTTATCTTCAGGCAGACAATTTGCGTGAAATTCATCTATTCCAGCTTCCTTAGCAATACTTGTCGCTGTAGCCTGATTATCCCCTGTTAACATAACCGTTTGCACTCCAAAACCTTGAAGTTCCCGAATAGCTTCCACTGCATCTTGCCGCAGCGTATCCTTTAATAAAAAGACTGCAATAACTTCCGGACCTTTTTTCACAAAGATATTTGTTGTTGCTTTTTCCTGCGTTTTCATAGCCCCAAGAATCTGTTCGGCATCTTGTTTCCCTACCATATCGGCATTTCCAATCATCCAGGTTATATCATCTGCTTGTGCGGACAATCCTCTGCCATTATGGTGCTCCACGTTGGCAACAACATCGCTTTGTCGGCCCCGCTCTGTCACGGCCCAATCTTTCATCGCCAAAGCCAGTGGATGAATGGACTCATTTTCTACGGCATAAATGATATTTGCTACATATCCTATATCATGATCTGGATAAATATAATAATCTACCACTTCCGGTTCGCCTTTGGTCAATGTCCCCGTTTTGTCAAAAGCAATTGCATCTAATTTGGCTAAAGCTTCTACATACACCCCGCCTTTAAACAGAATTCCTTGGCGTGCTCCATTGGAAATGGCAGATAGAGTTGCCGGCATAATCGAAGCAACCAACGCACATGGCGAAGCAACCACCAATAGAATCATGGCGCGATAAATCGTATCTGTCCAAGACCAGCCAAACAAAAAATGCGGGAGAAACATCATCACAGCAACCGTAACCAAAACAATATTGACATACATTCCTTCAAATTTTTCTATAAACTGCTGCGAAGGCGAACGCTCTTCATGTGCATTCTGAACTAACTCGATAATTTTTTGAAACATGGTCTCTGTCGGGAAGGTATTTATTTCAATTTGCAGACTGCCGCCAAGATTAACTGTTCCGGCATAAACCTCATCGTTTCTTGTTTTTGTAACAGGAATCGATTCACCGGATAACGCACTCTCATCAACTGTCGTATCACCTTTTGCAATAATCCCGTCAGCTGGAATTCTTTCTCCTGATTTAACAGTAATATGATCACCTGGCTTTAATTGGTTGATATTTACCACTTCCTCATTGAGCAAAGTGGCCATTTCCGGTTGCAATTTCATCAAGCTTTGCAATTCATTCTTATTTTTATTTTCCGTATAACTTTCCAAAGCGCCCGATAAAGAAAAAATAAAAATTAAAATAGCCCCTTCCGCCCAATAACCGATAGAAGCTGCACCAATAGCGGCAATAATCATCAGTAACTCTACATTTAATTTTTTTGTTTGATATGTCTCCGTAATCCCTTCCTTCGCTTTAAAGAAACCACCAATCAGAAATGCCGCAATTAATATACTGATCCATAAAGTATGACTGATATGACCGGATAATATCCAAGCAACCAAAATAAGTATTCCGCTTACTGCTGCGGCAATGATTTCCCCATGTACTTTGAAATAAGATAGGAAAGAAGTATACCTATTTGTTTTTATATCTGTCATTTCGTAATCCCCCCTCTTAAACGTGATTTCAACCTTTGATATTGATTATCGTTTTCATTTAATTATAATTAATATCAAATTATAATTATTATAAATAGTATATCATACTTTTCTTTCAATGATTTGTAGAAATGGTGACAAATTCATTACATGCTATATTTATAGAGAAGAGGTGTTTTTTCATGTTTATCGTAAACATAACGAAAGACAGTTGTAACGATGGGAAGAGCAAGGAAATATTCGAAAAAAAAGCTGAACAATCCTGCTGTTCAGCTCTCAAAAATTTAATCCTTCACTTTTAAAAGACGCAAGGCATTCAAGATAACAATTACTGCTGCTCCCGTATCACTCAACACAGCCATCCAGAGGGTTAGCCATTCTGGAAATATTAACGTTAAAGCAACCAGTTTAATCGCTAATGAAAACCAGATATTTTGCTTAATAATGTTTAAAGCTCTTCTGCTTAATTTTATGGTATGCGGTAATTTTTCAAGGTTATCTGCCATTAGCACGATATCCGCCGTTTCCATCGCCGTATCTGTGCCGGCACCGCCCATCGCAATTCCCAAATCAGCAGTGGCAAGTGCAGGTGCGTCATTGATTCCATCACCGACCATAGCTACCTTGTGTCCTTCGTTTTGCAATTGTTTAATCGCATCAACTTTATTTTCGGGAAGTAAATCTGCAAAATAGCGATTAACCTTTGTTTCTTCCGCAATATTTTTTGCAGTTCCTTCATTGTCACCGGTTAACATGACCAGCTGTTTTATACCAACTTGTTTTAGTCCTTTTAATGCTTCAACAGTGGTATGACGCAGATTGTCAGCCACAGAGATAATCCCTGTTATCTCCATTTCAGATCCAATCATGACAACTGTTTTTCCATCCCGCTGCATGTTTTCCACTTCATCTTTTACTTCAGGCTTCAAATCTATGTGTAAATCCTCAAATAATGCGAGATTTCCTCCATAGTAGGTGGTTCCATCTATTGTTGCCTGAACCCCTTTACCAGCAAGTGCTTTGAATGATTCTCCCTCTCTCAGTGAAATACCATAATCTTTCGCATATTGAACAATCGTTTTTGCTATAGGATGCTTAGAATAATCTTCTAATGTAAAAGCAATAGATAGTAATTCATGCTCTGTCGCTGTGAATGGTATTATTTCAGATATTTTTGGCTTCCCCTCTGTTAATGTGCCCGTTTTATCAAACGCAATGGAATGAATGACTCCTGCTTTTTCCAAAAAGGTTCCGCCTTTAATAAGGACACCGTTTTTCGCAGCATTGCCAATCGCAGAAACAATTGCAACGGGCGTCGAGATTACCAATGCACAAGGACAAGCAATAACTAATAAAGCGAGCCCTTTATAAATCCAGTCTCCCCATGCACCAAATCCAAAAAGAGGCGGGAAAATCATAACAGCCAATGCTGCCAGAAATACAATAGGAGTATAGATGCTTGCAAATTTATCAACAAATGCTTCTGTTGGCGCTTTTTGTTCCTGGGCTTCTTCTACTAAATGAATAATTTTTGAAATCGTCGTATCTTCTACCAGCTTGGTCACCTGCACTTCAAGAGAACCATGCTCATTGATGGTGCCTGCATAGACCGAATTACCAGCTACTTTATCAACAGGGATAGATTCCCCTGTAATCGGTGCCTGATTAATACTTGTCTCACCTTTGAGGATTTCACCGTCTAATGGAATACGATCCCCAGGTTTGATAATAATGGTATCTTTAACCGCTATCTCCTCTACTGGTTTTTGTATTAACTCCGAGCCTGTTTTTATCCATGCTTCAGAAGGTGCCAGTTCCATTAAATTACTGATGGATTTTCTTGTCTGTTCAATAGACCGGTTTTGAAGCACATTGCCAAGAGCAAATAGCCAAACAACCGTCGCCCCTTCAAACCATTCTCCAATGAATGCTGCGCCAATTGCAGCTGCTGACATAAGTACATTCATGTCTAAAGATCGGCTTTTCACGGCAAAATAAGCACTTTTTACAGGTTTATAGCCGCTGGTAACCATCGCAATAGCGTATAACATAGTCGTAAGCATTGCAGGCATATTATTATAGGAACCGATAAATCCGAGCAAGATAAGAAAGCCGCTGAAAATAATGAATCCATATCCTTGTTTATTTGATTTTTTCATCTTGTTTTGTTTATTTTCATTTGTATCCAAAGAAGCTTTATAGCCAATTTTGGATACTTCTGCAAGAATATCCTCCACCGGGTTATCATGGTCTACTGTCATTTTTCCAGTAGAGAAATGAACATGGACATCATGGACAGACGGGAGAGCGCGCAAATGATTTTCAATACTTTTCGCACAGCTGCCGCAATCCATTCCTTCTACATGATAGGTTCTGATATGTTTATGCGCTTGAATCGGTTCCAGTGTATATCCGAGTTTTTCTACTTCACGGGTCACTTCATCAAATGAAAGTGCTGATGCTCCAGCTACTTGCAGTTTAGCTGCAGGATAATTGACTTTTACTTCCTGAATATCTTTTACTTTATTTAAAGCTTTTTCAATGGTTGAAGCACAAGAGGGACAATCCATTCCCTGTACACGATATGCAGCTTTGTTTCCATGAACAGATGTTATCTGACCTGTTGGAGTATTACTGGTTGTCGCACAACAACTGTCAGATGCTTCCCCAGATGGATGGCTGCAACAGCTACCTGCTTTCCTTTGAATACTTAAATCTTTTGACATTTGTTCTTCAGTTGTTTTTTCCTTTTCTTGATGATTGCAGCATGTATCAGCCATGTTCTTTCACACTCCTAGACAATATGATTTTCGCAATGGTCCATATCCTCCTCTGTTTCATCCAGTACCACATCAATCATGGCAAGCAAATCCCGGACATGCTGGTTTCGTAGACTGTAATAAATATACTTTCCTTCCTGTCTGCCCTTAATGAGCCCGCACCCTTTTAAACAAGACAAATGCTGTGAAATATTGGATTGATTTCCTTCTATGTTCTCCACAATTTCCGAAACGGTTCTTTCTTTTTCCTTAATACAGTCCAATATTTGAATCCGTGTTCTATGTGAAAATCCATGCAAAAAGTTTACTTTTTTATCAAGTTGATTAGTAGACATCCTTATTCTCCTTTGACATATTAGTATAAATGAATATGTATTATGTTATCATATTAGCGGAAACGAATATGTGTGTCAAAAAAATGTTGCTGCCATCTTTCTTTTGATCAGTGCAGCAACAGGCTCTTTCATGTCAACCAAATAATCATCTCCTTAAAATCCATTACAATATAAACTTTTATTTTCCAGCGCTTTTTCTATTGAATGCTTTTTCCATAAAAACCCCCTGAAATTAGATACGATATCTTTTTCAAGGGGTTCCTCTATTTCTTCTTGCTTCCTTGTTCCTTTAAAAATTCAATAGATAATTGATTCATTTTTTATTTCATACAAACGAATCAACATATTATTTTTAATATCCTGGAAATTCCTCCGTACGGATATTATCTTCGTTCACACCGGCTTCTATTAACATTTCCTGCATTGCTTTAATCATGCCGCCAGGACCTGATAAATAGTAGATAGGTTTATTGATATCTGAAACATACCGTTTGAGCATGTCTGCATCAATATGACCGGTTTCGCCATTCCATTCATTTTCATCCGCTCTCGTCATTACAGGCACAAACGTAAAATGAGGATTTCTTTTTTCCATGTCTTCCAAATCTGATAAAAACGGTGCATCATCCGGTGTTTTATTGGAATACAGCAATGTAAGGTCATGATCCGTTTGCTGATTTGTAGCTTCCGCAATCATGCTTCGAATTGGTGTGATACCAATGCCGCCAATCAAAAATACAGCAGGTGTGGATTCCGTTTTATGCAGGGTGAAGCTTCCATTTGCCCCGTCGAATTCAACCTCACTGCCTTCTGGTAAGTCTTTCAACTCCCGTTTAAATGCGGAATCTCTCAGACGGGTTGCAGTAACCAGTTCGTTTTCACTTGGCGCATAAACCAGTGACAACGCTCTCTGCGTCCCTTCCTCATCTATCTCTTCCGGATTAATCAATTTGATATGCGTGAGCTGCCCAGCTTTAAATTCAAATCCTTCTGGCATTTCCCAATGAAAAGCCATTGTATCATTTGCTACAAGTTCTTTTTTCTTTAATTTAATGGTATTATTTGCCACTTTGATCTACTCCTTTACATAGAATCGTTTTCTTCACAAAAAATACTGATGTAAGCTATGAGGTTAATCTATAATATTTCTTCCCCTTTTTTTCTTTTTACAAACAAAAACGGCAAATGAAAATGCACAAACTACGATGCAACCGATTTATTCTGTATCTGCTGATAAAAAGTCTTGTAATGCTTGTTTATTTTGTTCTAAGTCAATTTCCAGCACCGCACCGGCTTCTGTCCGGGCATTTTGAAAGGACTGATCTACGGGAATGCTTAATGTGTCTATAGGATTCTCACTGCCAGCTATTAACCCTTTACCAATAGAGAGTATGGTTCTATTATCTACATTGGTGTCAATGTATGGATCTGCAATTCCCAACAATTTTGGCAATTTCATCAGGCTGTGAACACTCACCGCTTCATCTTTCAACTTAGCTATTGCTTCTTGCTGACGCTGTACTCTTCCGTGGTCGCCATCTCCATCTTTCCGGAATCGTACATACCCAAGCAGCTCTTCCCCGTTTAATACTTGTTTCCCTGGTTCAAGTGTCACGCCAATATCTTCTGACATTTGATGCGGTATATCTACTTCAATCCCATCGGGAGCAATAATATCTGTGATTTTCGAAAATCCTTCGAAATCCACCACCGCATAATAATGAAGATCGATATCAAAATTTTGCTTTAGTGTTTGCCTAAGCAGCTCCGGACCGTCAAAGGCAAAAGCTGCATTAATCTTTTGCATCCCGTGTCCAGGAATCTTTACATATGTATCACGCATAATGGAAGCAAGCTTGATATCATGGGTATCTTGATTGTAATTGGCAATCATAATGGTATCCGACAAGCCGTTTTCATCTCCGCGTGTATCACTGCCAATCAGTAACACATTGATTTCTCCAAACTGCGGTTCTGAACCCTCAAATGGAATAAAAGATGTGCCATCGTCTTTGTATTGTCCTTCTTCAGCTTCTGATAAACCTTGATAATACTGCGTTATTACATAGGCAACTGCTGCAATAATACATACGATTACCAATAATAAAACACGAGGTATCCATTTTCGTTTTGCACTTTTTCTTTCACGTCTTTTCATGTTAAATACTCCTTGTATATTTCTTTAGTTGGAAAGTTTTTTTAAAGCAATTTGTACAGCAATAGCGTCATCCATATACCCAATAGGGAAAATATAATCCGGAACTACATCTACTGGTGTAATAAAGTACAATAGTGCACCTCCCATGACAGTTAAAGTAAAGGGATCCCTTTTATATTGTGCAAATTGTGTATAAAAATCCTTTAGTTGATTAATAAAAGGTCCCTTGCTCCCTACCTCATCTACTTTTTTCTTAAATTGATTGTGAATGGTTTGGTTTCCTTCTTCCGTTTGAACTTGTTGTTCATAACTGGCTAATTGCTGTTGAACGGCATCCATACTTAAATTATCTTGATAAAGATCGGCTGCCTTTAGTGTCTGCTGAATCTCTTTCATGGATGTATGAATATCCGAAAGGTCATGAGATGCTTCGGCGTGAACAGAATAACCAGCTGCATGCATAAGTTCTGCGAGCGGTATATCCAAACAAGAAGCAAATTTCTTTAAATGTTGCATATTCGCTTCCCGCTTTCCATTGATAATACGTGAAATAGTCGCTTTATCAATACCCGTCTGCTCACTGCATTTTCTTATTGAAATGGCACGAGTGTGTAATAACGCTTTCAATCTGTTACCTAAATGATACGTGGACATATGTATTATCCCCTCATTTATCAAAATGTTTGATGATTATCCCTTTGAACCAACGTTGTTATCAAAATCTTTCATTATTAAGGCAACTGGCTGCATCATTCGAAATACGATCAACCAAGCAGATTAATGATAATCTATTACATAATATATCCGAGTGTTGACATGATGTCAACACTCGGATATATTACAATCTTTATTATTACAGAATACCATCTGTTTTTTTACAACATCGTTTCCTTTTCCGTTTTAAAGATTAATTTCATCCCTTCATGACTGGCAGAAAATCCTAACCTTTCATAAAAGCGATGAGCGTCATGGCGCTCTTTGTCGGTTGTTAATTGCACGAGACCGCATTTTTCAGCTTTCGCAATAGCAATTGCTTCTTGAAACAAAGCTTCTCCCATCTTTTTCCCACGATAATTTTTATCAACCCGGACTCCTTCTATCTGTGCTCGCTTCATTCCTAATCTTGCCAATCCAGGTATAATGGTCAATTGAATACAGCCAATGATCTCTTCTTCATCCAAAGCTAAAATAATCTGGTTACCAATCTGTGCTTCCATTGCCTCAAAAGCTTGATAATATTCTTCTGGTAATGGATTTTCATACCTTTCACGCCCGGAACCTAATTCATCGTCAGCTAATAAGCGAACAATTGCAGGTATATCTTCTTTCTGTGCCTTTCGAAAATGCATTATATTTCTCTCTCCTTTCATGCAGTCAATACATTTTTTAATTGAGAAGTCTCGCTCCTCTTATCCATCAACCTACTATTAATTAGTATAGAAGAAATTATTTCACATTCACATCATTTCCAATGTTTTATTTCTTCGGTGCGGTTTAACGAAAATAATTTGTGATGTAAAAGGGAGTCCTTTAATACGTTTGGTTAAAAGGCTCCCTTTTTTACGATTGAATCCTGTTTTGTGATGAAGCGATTAAAAGACTCCGTATTTATGAATATTATGAAGAGACATGATTTTCAACAGTGTGAAATTGGATTTTTATTCATATTTATGAACAATAATAGTTTACTTCATTATAGACTGATATGCTTTTCTTTATTTTGCTAAAAATTCTATTAATAAATCGTTAATTTTTTGTTTTTTTTCAAAGAACAATGCATGTCCAGCGTCTGAAACTCTAGTTAATTGATAGTTAGGCATTGTTTTTTCAAGTTCCTCAGAAAATTGGATAGGGCAAACTGCATCGTCTGTACCGTGTATACCATAAACAGGTAGGTCTATGGTATTAACATCTTTTCTTAAATCTTCATCACGTAATGATTCAGCAAGTTTTACTGTACCGATTAATGATGATGTCAATGTTAATCGATTAAAATAATCTTTGTAGGCATTAGATACATTTGTGTTTGAACTAAAGAATACTTCACCAAAGTCTGTGATTGCTTTAGGATGATCATCAGAAATTGCATTTACTAAATCCGTAACTTCATTTGCTTTCATACCATATGGGTAATCATCACGTTGAACGAAGCTTGGTCCAGCCGGTCCCAAAAGTATCATTTTTTGTAAATTAGGATTGTTATATTTCGAAGCATATTTTAATGATAATGCACCACCTACTGAAAAACCTACTATAATGTAGTTTTTAAGTTTTAATTCAGTAATGACTTTTTGAATATCATCTGCAATACTATTGTAATCATAACCTGATGCTGTTGTGTCAGATAAACCAAAACCTCTGTGGTCAATACCAATATATCTATAACCATTTTCTACTACGTGTTGTGCTTGATACTCAAACATTTTATTATTTGCTGGCCATCCATGTAAGAATACGACAGGTTGTCCTTCACCGATATCTTCTACGTTTAAATAAGCATTCTCTTCAATTTTAATTTTATGTGCCACTTGAATGACCTCCTTTTATTTCTGTGAACAAAATATATTGTCTTGCTAGCTTTGTTCCCAAAAAGAAACATGAAAAAACATTATTTTTGTATTCGTTTCTATTAATTAACATTTCAATAATTGACACCTTGACAAAATCATCCCTACATGATAAATTTTGAACGGTCAATCAAAAATATAATCTTTTAATCAAATTATATTTCACCCAATCAAAAAGGAGTTTATCATGATGGATAACAAAGTAGATGAATTTCATCATCTCCCCCGTTGGTTTCAACGCATCATCCCATTTATCAGTATTGTTTTATCCGTACTTGCATTTTCCTATGTTATTTATCTATATAACCTGGAATCATTCGCATTTGTGCAATGGATTCGTTTCATTATTTTTATCATTATAGGTGTGGCGATGATTCTTTCCGCCATTTTTTATATTTTTAATGCGGCATTCTCTTGGAAATGGTTCATTGGAACTTTAGGATTGCTGCCTATCTTGCTTCTATTGCAATTGATTATATTTCTGTTGACGGTTTTAAGAACGGTTATCGATTCTCTTTTTCAAGGGAGCCTTCCGGAACCGGTTCAAATGTTTATTGAAAATTATCCAAGCAAATTTGATGTTGTTATTTTGTCGGTGCTTTTCATTGTCGGAGTACTGTGGATGATTAATAAGTTGCGAAAGAACAAGGGATAAAAGATGAGGAGGTTTGTTTATGAGCCACTTAAAAACGGACAAAACAACGCAAACGAAACGTGCACTCTCTCTAGACCTTGCACGTGGATTCATGCTCTTTTTCATTATACTCTCGCATATCCCATTGTTTTTATACACAATAGAGCCAGGAGTCATCACCAAAGTTGCCGGCAACACACCATTAGATCATTTCTTCAATTTTTTAATGGAAATCATAGTAGATAACCGGGCGCGTCCATTATTCGCCGTCCTATTTGGTTATGGCCTCGTTATGATTTATCGTAAGCAATGCGAAAGAAAAGGCGCAGCGGAAGCGAAACGTATGATAAAAAGACGTTGCTGGTATTTGATATTGTTTGGCGCAATACTAGCCGGTGTTGCTGGCGGGCAGGACATCTTGATGACTTATGGTATTGCAGGACTTCTTGTCACCTTCAGCTTAAAAAAGGATAATAAGAAAATAAAGAAATATGTACTTATTTCTACGATTATATGTATCTTATATATCCCGCTTTTTTGGGGAGGTGTCCTCGTGGAAAATCAGTCTTACGGGTTACCGGTAGAATTAACTGGCCAGGAATCATATACAGGTACAATACTTGACCGGCTAATCTCTATCCCTCTTATTCCATTGTTTACGCATATTGCCTTTCCGGTAATTCCTTCTATCTTAATGGGAATTTGGCTGGGGAATATAAATATACTCCTTCAACCAGAAAAACATATCAAACTATTAAAACATTTAACCATTGGCAGCTTAACAATTTCTCTTGCTGGTGCTATACCATTGGTGTTGATTAACGATGTCTGGTTTCCTGACCTTTTCACTGCAGGACTTGTGTACGGTATTCAAATTATCACTGGTTTTGCAGGCGGTGCTGGCTATGCTGCATTGTTTGGATTATTGGGAGTTGCTATTCGAAAGCGTGGGTTGATCATCAATGCAATCGCAGCAATGGGGAAACGTTCCTTAACATTTTTCGTGATCCATGAGGTTTTGACAGTCATCCTATTATCTCCTATTGCTTTCAATTTAGGAGCACACTTAACTGTCACCACTTCCGTATTCGTCGGTACCTTGATGTGGATGTTAACTTTATCCATTGCGCACTTGATGGAACGTCAGCAAATAAAAGGGCCATTGGAAGTTTGTATGCGTTATTTGGTGTATAACAAATAACGGAACAGAATAATATCATGAGATGACAAAGTAAAAACTGCATTCCCGATAGAGCATAAAACGCTTAAGGAATGCAGTTCTTTTTAAAATATTTTATCTTATTTCTTCAGTTTCCAGCCAAATACAGGCATGTCGTTCGCTTCACCATAATTTTCAATACGCTCTGCCTTTTTCAAATCTTCCATATCTTCCTCTGAAATGGTAAAATCCACTCCAGCATTATTTTTCATATGAGCTGGATTTGCTGTTTTAGGCAAAGGAAGTAATCCAAGCTGCAACGTATAGCGGATACTTAATTGCGGGATGGAAACATTGTATTTTTCTGCAACCGTCTCCACTTCCTTATTTTTAAATAATTCACCGTGAGCAATTGGGGAATAAGCCTCGACAAGAATGCCTTGCTCTTGCGTATATGCAATTAAATCAAATGGGGTATTGCTGATATGGGCTAAGATTTGATTAACCATTGGCTTGACCTTGCAATAATCAAGAATATTGTCTAAATCTTCTTTTTCAAAATTAGAGACACCAATTGCACGAAGTTTTCCTGCTCGGTAAGCTTCTTCATAAGATTTCTCTTCTGCAGCAAGCTTTGTCGTGATAAATAAGTCTTCTCTACCCACTCCGCTATTTTTAACCCCTTCACCAATACCATTTTCGTTTCCATAGGCTTGCGCTGTATCAATATGCCGATAACCGATTTTCACTGTCTCTATAACAGCATGTGCGGCATCTTCATTATCAATAAACCATGTTCCAAGACCTAATTTAGGAATCTCAATCCCATTGGACAACTGATAATTTTCATTTAAAATCATTTGAACATCTCCTATTATATAATTTGACCAAAGTATATTTGGGGCAATGGCATTAAAATACATTATAATACCTAGAGTCTACTTCAGGTCAACAACTTCTTACTATAATCAAAAAATCAGCATATGAATCAGTCCAACCATTATGGATATAACAAAGCCTATAATTATTCCTCTTAAAAATGCCCTGAAATGAAAAGCATAATTATGATACTCGCTGACCATATCTTCCGTACCCGGAATACGAAACCCTTTCATATGGCGAAACATCAGCCAATCTATCACAATCAAATCATAAAGATTACCGATAGTAAACAAGATAAACATATGAATAAATGCTTCCAAAAATCCTTCTGCACCAGCCACCCTTGCAAGCAGAACACCCAGGAAAACAAATATAACGCCACCAATCATCTTCGCAACTATTTTATTATTCCTGGTCGGAATGCTTCCTTGGTATTCTTCCATTGATTTAACCCGTTCCTGTATTTTCGGAGGATAATTGTACAAACCTTTCATCGGATCATTTTTAAAGTATTTAAAAGCTATAACAATTGTAAATAACAAACACAAAATAACGCTCTGAATGAACAAAACCATTTTATCCCCCCTTTCTGTACTTCATCATTTTATTTATATAATGTTCTGTTAATTTCTAAATATATTTTTTTATAATGCATTCACACATTATTGATTATTGGTCGAACAACTCAAGTTTTAATGGAATACTTTCTTCTTAACCCTCTGTTATTCATTTTATGATTTGGCAGTACTCATCCCACAAATTTCCCTCATTAAAATAAGTTTACCTGAGGAAAAAATAAAGTAAAGAATATATAATCATTTTATAATTAAAAATGAAACAAAGTCACTATTATCGGATATTGAATGATAAACTGAGGCATCTTCATGCTTTTTATCATAAGGAAAATGAAACAAAAGATAAACGACCAAGAAAACCTAAAAAGTTATTTAAAACATGAGAAACTCCCTTACAGTAGATACTTTTAAAAAGTAACCTACTGTAAGGGAGTTTCTTCCAAAATGCTTCTGGTATATTGGTAAATATTCTGCTTATCATATACCCAGAGCAAGAATCGTTAAGGCAAGCTCAACTGGGTCGTCCTGCCTCCATCCACGGTATAAACCTGTCCCGTAATAAACCCTGCTTCCTCAGCAGCGAGAAAAGCCACAAGTGCTGCTACCTCTTCTGGTTTACCAGTCCGACCGGCAGGATGAATTTTTCCAAGGTCGCGTTTAAATGCTTCAGGATCCGGTGAATTTTCGATAAGATTGATGTTCAGGTCCGTATCAATCCACCCTGGTGCTACTGCATTGCAACGTATGCCTTCATGTCCATGATCAACAGCGATGGAACGGGTCAAGCCAAGAATACCTGACTTCGTCACACCATAGGCCGCATGGTTAGGGTTTGCAGCCATTCCTTCCACAGAGCTGGTATTAACGATACTGCCTTGTGTCTTGCGCAGATAAGGCAAAGCTGCACGAATCAGCAGGAAAGGTGCTGTCAGGTTCAAATTGATGTTACGCTGCCAATCCTCTAGGGTCATTTCTTCGATTCCTGCTTCCATCATCATACCCGCATTATTAATCAGAACATCGAGCCGTCCTGCACGGTGAATAACTTCAGCTATCACGCGTTCCGGTGTCTTCGAATCAGAAAAGTCAGCTGTAATCGAGTCAAATGTCTTATCTTCACCGCGTTGTGCAGTGATGACAGTTGCCCCCTCATCGTGCAGGCGACGGGCGATAGCTTGCCCAATCCCAGAGCGTCCCCCTGTCACTAAAGCCACTTTGCCTTCGAAACGCTTCATTTGATCTGTCATTATCATCTTCCCCCTTTGCCTAATTATGTTACACATTTGAATGGATGCTGTAAATTAAATAGAGTCATTTTCAACATTATCGGAAATAGCTATTTTAACGATTAAAACGGTCTGTAAAAAAAGGTACGAATAGACAACATTGGCACTGTCTATTCGTACCTTTTTCAAATTCAAACAACATTTGTAAATACTTGTTTTCACTCAATTTTCGCACTTTTAAAAGTAACTTTGGATTCATAGGAACAAGGGTTGACCATTGAATACAGCATGCTTACACGGTCAATTCTATCAAATTGCCTTCCGGGTCTTCGAATACACTTTCATAATATCCATCTCCAGTAACACGCGGACCATTGACAAGCAGGTAACCATCCTTGTTCAATCTGGTTGTCATTTGATCAACGATTTCTTTACTATCTAATGAAATCGCAATATGAGCCCAGCCGAGCCGCTCATTGGAATCGGTTTGATCCATACCCGATTTACGCATAATTTCTAAACGTGCAGATGTATCAAATGTTAGAAAATAGGATTCAAAGCCCTTCTTTTCATTACAATATTTTTCACCAGCAACTGCTTGAAAATATGTTTCATAAAAAGCCTTCATTTTTTCTAAATCCTTCACCCAAATTGCAACATGTTCTATTTTCATATTCCTTCTCCCCCTTCAGACAGTCTCTGTTATCATGAGATGCAGTCCAAGACTTTGTAATCAATATAAATAATCCTGTTCCCAATCGTTGACAAAATGGTGGAAAAGTTCGTGTTTCCCCCACACAATCACAACATTCATTTTGTTCTCTGCCTCCTGCCTAAAAAGAAAAACTTCTTTCGGAAATGCGTTAAAAAAGCTGTATGTCGCACGTCTTTGAGCAAGTACATATTCCTTTTTTCTTTCATACCAAGATTATACGGTGAATCTCTTTATTTGTACAAGTACATCCTGCTACTTGAATTTCCAGTTATAACCTCAAGAAAAAATTGAAAAATAATTCCCTTCACATAATACGGTTACTAAAGGGTTATGTTAAAGGAAAGCATCTTTTTATTAAATAAAAGATAAAAGGAGAACATTTTCCATGAGCAAAAATAAGAAGCATTTTTCTAGTGTGTTCATATACGCATCCATTATTGTCGGTATATTGGTGATATTGGGTGCTGTTTTCCCTGACCAATTCGGTAACATTTCTGGTGCAATAGGAACATGGGTTACAGAAACATTTGGTTGGTATTATATGACCACTTTTACTTTTATTCTGTTTTTCAGTATTTTCCTTGGTCTCAGTCCAATTGGCAAACTCAAATTAGGTAAACCAAATGATAAACCGGAGTTCAATACAATATCTTGGCTAACAATGCTATTCAGTGCTGGTATGGGGATTGGTTTGGTCTTTTATGGATCATCCGAACCTATTTCCCATTATTTAGCTCCGCCGAATGCCGATCCGGAAACGCAAGCTGCCTTAGCGGAAGCAATGCGCTCTTCTTTCCTGCATTATGGACTCCACCCTTGGGCCGTATATGGTATTATAGCACTGACATTGGCCTATTCGCAGTTTAGAAAAGGGGAGCTTGGTTTAATTTCAAAAACACTCCGTCCCATTTTAGGAGATAAAGTAGATGGCCCTATTGGAGATATTGTTGATGTATTAGCCGTATTTGCAACCATTATCGGGGTAGCCGTATCCTTAGGTGTCGGCGCGATACAAATTAATGGAGGTTTAAACTATCTCTTTGATGTACCTAATAATATATGGATGCAGGGAGTGATTATTGCTGTTGCGACCGTGTTGTTCTTAATCAGCGCTTGGATCGGATTAAGTAAAGGGATGCAGTATTTAAGCAATTTGAATATGATATTAGCTGCCTTATTATGTCTTGCTGTGTTAATCCTGGGCCCTACCTTACTGATACTTAATATGATTCCGAGTGCAGCCGGAGATTACTTCAACACTTTAATATTTAACAGTTTGGACCCAGCACCATTAAACGAGCAAAAGCACGAATGGATGCAGGAGTGGACAATATATTATTGGGGCTGGTGGATGAGTTGGAGTCCTTTTGTAGGTATTTTTATTGCAAGGGTTTCACGCGGCAGATCCATCCGGGAATTTATTCTGGCCGTATTATTCGTTCCAACCGTTGTAAGTTTTCTTTGGTTTAGTTCTTTTGGATTAACAGGGATTGATACAGCACAAAGTGTACCGCAAATATTTGACATGCCACCTGAAACACAGCTGTTTGGCATTTTTAATGAAATGCCTTGGGGTATTGTTTTTTCTATTATTGCTTTAGTGTTGATATTATCTTTCTTTGTTACTTCAGCTGATGCTGCCACATTTGTGTTAGGCATGCAAACTGCTTTTGGAACGCTTCATCCCAAGAACTACATCAAAATCACATGGGGAATCTCATTATCCACCATTGCATTTGTATTACTTTTATCGGGTGGAGAAACCGGATTGGAAGCCTTACAGTCTGCCGCTATTATCTCTGCACTTCCTTTTAGTCTGGTCGTCATCTTAATGACGATAGCCTTCTTCAAAGATGCCGAGAAGGAAAGAAAATATTTAGGATATGCACTAACGCCTAACAAAAAAAGAATAAAGGAATATGAAGAACAGACAAAAGACGAAGAAAACGATACAAATCAAGAGTAACGTTATTTAGCAGGTGTTAAATGAGCCTAAGAAAAACGTTGCTATAATATATTTAAAAAATTACAGTCAATAAAGGTATCAATGGACACTGTCTTTCATATCCTATTTTAGAGGTGAGATAATGGGAAGAGTAGCTTACCGAGAAGCAGATGTTGACTTAATGGCAAGGATGATGCGGGCGGAAGCGGAAGGCGAAGGAAAACAAGGAATGCTGTATGTTGGAAATGTTATTGTTAACCGCGCAGTAGCAGATTGTACCGATTTTACAAATGTAAGAACCGTCGAAGAAGTTATCTTTCAAATTCAAGGAGGAAATTACTCTTTTGAAGCCGTTCAAGAAGGAAATATGTTTTACCAACGGGCAAGACCATTTGAAAGAAGATTAGCAAGACAGAATTTGGAGAGTTGGAGAGATCACCCGGCGAAGTTTGCACTTTGGTACTTTAACCCATATGCACCCTGCCCTCCTACATGGTATGACCAGCCTTTTTCCGGTCAATTTAAGCAGCATTGTTTTTATGAACCAGCTCCTGGAACATGTGAAAGTGTTTATATGGGATAGTAAGCTTGTGTCCTATATGAGATTAGAATATGTATTGCATCAATTGGAAGAAGTCCAGCCCCCGTTTAGTGAGAAAAGGCGGCTGGACTTCTTTTTCGTGTTTTATCTAACTCTTTCTGTCTAATTAACAGTTTAAAATATGATTTATCATCTACTTTTAACCAATCACTTTTCAGTCTAGATAAAGCTCTCTTAAAGCGGACCAACTATCAGATGAGGTACATAAGGCTCTTCTAAAAATGCAACTTCTTCCGGTGTTAAATGAATGGAGAGCGCAGCTACCGGATCTTCAATATGATACAGTTTTGTAGCACCAATAACCGGCGCTGTTACAGGTTCTTTCTGAAGCAGCCAAGCAAGTGCGATTTGAACACACGGTACACCACGCTTTTTTGCGATTTCTGCAACGCGCTCTACTATCACCCGATCTGTATCTTCTGTCGCACCATATTTCGACTTTTGAGACTTGTCTGTTTCAGAACGTTTCGTTGTTTCAGACCAATCACGAGTTAATCTGCCTGAAGCAAGCGGACTATATGGAGTAACGCCAATTTTTTCTTCTTTACAAAGGGGAAGCATCTCTCTTTCTTCTTCGCGATACAAAAGGTTTAAATGGTTTTGCATGGAGACAAATTTGGTCCACCCATTTTTCTCTGCCACATGATTTGCTTTTAAAAACTGCCAAGCATACATGGCAGAGGCTCCAATATATCTTGCTTTTCCTGCCTTCACCACATCATGCAATGCTTCCATTGTCTCTTCAATCGGTGTGTTATAATCCCAGCGGTGAATAATGTAAAGGTCCACATAGTCGGTTCCGAGACGCTCCAGACTTTTATCTATTTCACTCATAATGGCTTTTCTGGAAAGCCCGACTGCATTTGGTCCTTCATGCGTTGGAAAATAGAGCTTTGTTGCAATGGCAATTTCATCCCGATTGGCATAGTCTTTAAGAGCTCGTCCCATAATTTCTTCACTTATTCCATTAGAGTAAACATTGGCCGTATCAAAAAAATTAATGCCAAGTTCAAGCGCCCTCTTAATAATGAGGCGGCTGTGCTCCTCATCAAGCACCCACGGATGAATCCATTTTTCCGGGTCACCAAAACTCATCCCGCCTAAGCACAGCCGTGAGACATCTAACCCCGTATTTCCAAGTTTCACGTATTCCATTCTGAAACATCTCCTTTCATTTCATGTACACACTATACCCTTTAAAGCGAACTTTGAGTCAATTTTATTAATTTATTATGAATTGAATTGAAAGTGGTTTTCTTTCTTCATTCATTTCTTCTATATAGAAATGTACTTTTAAAAAGAGAACCAGTTTTAACATCCAAAATATGGTTCGCTTTCTGTGTTGACCTGAAGTCAACTTTAAATGATATTATTTAGTTAATGCTATACAATGAAAGTTTTTGTCATCTACCTTTGTAATATAATATAAATAAAGTATGCGAAAGGAAGTAAATATAATGATACTGACATTGGTCATTTCCCTTATTTTAATCGGCGGGTTTTTAATCGGTTTAAGACAAGGTTTAGTTTTGCAATTTGTGAATCTGACTGGTTTTATTATTTCACTTGCCGTTGCTTATCTATTTTTTAATGATATTGCTCCGCATTTAAGCTGGATCCCTTCCCCTGGTGCAGATAGCACATTTGAACCCATTTTTTATCAAACGATTGCTTTCCTGCTCTTGCTTATTGGTACACAAATTCTATGGAACGTTTTAGGTTCAACTTTGAATTTATTGGCGAATTTACCTTTAATAAATATTGTAAATCGCTGGCTTGGCGGTGCATTTGGTTTTGTAAAAGTATATCTCATTCTTTTTCTATTTCTAAATCTTGTTTCTTTTGTCCCAATTGTTTCTTTACAAGATTCTGTTTCTGAATCAGCGCTAGCACAGACGATGCTTCAGGATACACCGGTTCTTTCCGAGAAAGTAGAAGAAATTTGAATAATTACTGCGATCCCTTTTTCTTGACCTAAAGTCAACTTGAAGTATTAGAATAGTACTCACAATAATAAGGAGGTAGTAATCATGCAATCAAATTGGACACAAGAACAACTGAACACTTTCTCAGCAGCGGATGATATGTATATTTCCCCTTTTTACAGTGACGGAGAGACACCTGGAACACCGACTTGGATTTGGTCTGTTGTAGCAGATAACAACCTGTATGTCCGTGCTTATAACGGCCAGCGTTCCAGATGGTATCAATCAGCCGTTGAACAAAAAGCAGGGAAGATAAAATTAGCTGGTCAAGAATATGACGTGACGTTTGAGCCAATAAATAATGATGCTGCATTAACGGAAAAAATAAACGAAGCTTATCGAGAAAAATATGGCTCCAGCGTATATCTTCCTCCGATGCTCGGAGAAGGACCTGTCAGTGCAACAGTAAAAATAGTACCGTGCAACGCAGAATAAATTGATACCAAACCGCCTCAATCCATGATCGATTGGACGGTTTTTTTGACGATAGAAAAATATAACATAAGTATTCGATAAAGAGGTTTAACTATATTCCTTTTCAAGTTTATTTCTTTTATGTATATATGTAACAGCCTGCACTGCCTTCAAGGTCTATGCTTAAAAGGCATCATCTTTGATATATCAGGCATTACACACATACACCTTTCTTTGTTAACCTTAACTGCACAAGTAAAAAAAGAATAGGGTGAATGAATAATATGGAATCAGCGAAAAGCCTTTCTAAAAATACCATTTCAAATTCCAAAAAAATAGCTATAAGTACCTTATTAGGTACCTTAGCAGCTTTTGGTTCACTGACAGTCGATATGTATCTGCCGAGTTTTCCAACGATTGCTAATACGTTTGGGACAAGTGCTTCAAATGTCCAGTTAAGCTTAACCTTTTGTTTACTAGGCCTTGCAGCCGGACAAATTATTTTTGGACCGTTAAGTGATAAACGCGGAAGAAAAGTTCCGCTTATTTCTGCTCTAATGCTCTATATAGTTGCTTCTGTTTTATGCATTTTTGCCCCCTCCATTTGGTTATTCATCGCTGCCAGATTTTTTCAAGGATTAACTGCTTCAGCAGGCGTGGTCATTTCCAGAGCAATTGTCCGGGATATCTATTCTGGCAAAGATTTAACCAAACTCTATGGATTAATCACCCTCTTTGTAGGAGTCGGGCCTATTATAGCTCCAATTATCGGCGGGGCAGTTCTCAACTTCACAAATTGGCAAGGCATTTTTCTATTGCTTGGCTTGCTAGCTTTGTCCATATTGGCAATTATCTTTATCGTTTTACCCGAAACCAACCCTTCTTCCAATCGAGTGCAGGGAAATATGAAACAAACATTGGCGACGTTTGGGAAGTTAACAAAGAATAGACGCTTTTTAGGATATGGACTGACACAGGGATTGGTCATGGCTGGTGTATTTGCCAATGTTTCCGGCACGCCATTTATTTATCAGTCTATTTATGGCGTATCACCGCAAATGTTCAGTTTCTTATTTGCTTTAAATGGCGCTGGAATCATACTCGGTACCAGAATCATTGGAGGGATCACGAAAAAAATAGAGGAAGATAAGTTGCTCTATATCGGGCTTTGCATCTCTACCTTATGTAGCATTGTCTTATTTTTCATGACTTGGATACAAGCACCTTTACCTTTGATTGTTATCCCTTTATTTGTCGTTGTTTCCTGCACGGGCATCAGCACACCTTTGACTTTTTCTTTAGCCATGCGCAATCAGAAAAAACATGCCGGGAGCGCCTCTGCTTTCTTAGGAATTCTCCCTTATCTATTAGGGGGTATAGCCATTCCTTTTGTGGGGATTGCTGGAGAAAGTACGGCTGTTCCGATGGGGATAACGATCGTGGTTGCCAATCTGGGCGGATTGTTAAGCTATCTGTTACTTGTGCGCAAACATGCTTCAGCGTAAAAGTATACTAAAAGGCATTCCAAGCTGTTTAGCTGAGAATGCCTTTTTAGCGGTTATCCGGGTTTCAACGTTTATTTTCGGAAGCAGTTTGATTTTTAACACAGTCTTTTCTAAAGATAATTATATCTACGTTAAATCAACTGCTTATCTGCCCAAAATACAAACTTAAGTAAATCGCTTGTTTCCAGCATTAATCTTCAAATGATTCCCGGAGTATCCTTACTTCTTTCACTTCGAGACTGGTTAATTCAGCTATTTCTTCATCCGAATAATTCCTGCTCAACAGCTTTTTGGCAATATCCCGTTCCGCTTCTATCCTGCCTTGTTCCATACCTTTTCTGATTCCTTCTTCCTCGATTTCTCTATACACTTTGCCAAACGTCGGAGTGTCCCTTAACTTTTCCAAACCCATGATTTTTTCCTCCTCTTTTTTGTTTTGTGCGATGGGTAACGTTTCATACAGTTGTTCCTGTAAGTCTGAGGGAATCAGCATCATATAATCTATGAAATACACTAATGCGGCGAGATAGTTGGTGCGGTGCGAATATTTTTCAAATGCCAGGCGGAGAAGCTGCTGTTTCAACCGGTATCTTTTTTTGTCATCTTTGACGGTTTTGTCAGTGTTTTCACTGATATACATGCCGGCAAGCACCGCTAAAGCAAATGGATTATCCAATTTTTTCAGTTCTTCTTTATCTTTTCCATGAAATCGATAAGTGTTATAGGTATAGGTTAATTCGGTGCCGTAAAAAGAATAGCCGAATGTGTCTTCATGCTCTTTCTGGCTGGTATCTGTCAACAAGGCGATGGAGTAGATCGGTTGATTCGTTTTGCCACGGAGAATCGCCCGTAAACCTCCCGTCTCAAAATAGAGCATGAAGATTAAACGTATGCAGGCGGGAGGTAACGGGCGCTAACTCCCTGATTCACTCAACTAACCTTCAGCGGGAGAAAAGCAAAAACTCCCGCTGAAGGAAGTTTCGTTTTATCGTAAATCCGGTAAAAATATTTAAACATGCGTTCTGCAAATTCTTTTTTCCAACCGCCTGTACTTCGATATGGATAAAGACGTATTTTTCTTTTCCATTCTTTAGATGCACTTTGACGATTTTATCTGAATACTTGGTTCCTTTTTTGGTTTTCCTTAAAAATTGAAAAAACTCCAGATTTTCGAAATGCATTCCTCGTTCAAAATCAATTTCCGGATACAGGTCCGGTGTTAAGAAAAACCGGGCAAACCCCGCCCGGTCCTTTTCTTTCTATCCAAATTAGAGAACATCTGATAATTTGTATTCCTGTCCATGGATGCCATTATAATATTCTGGATACATTTCTCCTCCGCAATTT
>NZ_JBHTKK010000011.1:0-125481 GCF_042675985.1 Oceanobacillus locisalsi | reverse complement strand
ACCTTTCGTACCCATTGTCTTTTTTTCAAAATAAAACACCATTTATATCTGAAAATTACAATAATAAATTAAAATTTACAAATCACATTGCTTGCTTTTTCATTTATTTTTTTATGCAACGCTAGTGGGAAATTATAAAATTAATTGCTTGTGGATAAATGGTTACAGATAAACGGCCACGTCCAGCTCCAAGCGCCAAAAACTAGGAGCCAACACGTGAGTGCCCTACGATAAAGAAGACTTAGCGATTGGCAAGCCGACAGGCGCAGACAGAGCTAAAGTCGCACTTATGCCCCGCGGGTGAAAAGAAGACTTAGCGATTGGCAAGCCGATAGGCGCAGACAGAGCTAAAGTCGCACTTTCATCGACTAAGAACGGTCACGTCCTGTGACCAACGTCGATACTAGGACGTCGTGCCCCGCGGGTGAAAGTCATCATCGGTTCGTCACCTCACCGTGATTCCTTTATCTCAGTTACGCCGCTCCAGTCTCTACGTTTTTAAGCAGGCGATTTGCGCTTTTGTTCTGCTTTGATTATTTCTCTCCCCCTATTTCTAGGCATTCACACAATCACTCCCCTGCACATATATTTATAGAAGATGTTCAAGAACAGCTTTGAAGAAAGGAAGATTTGCATGAGAAAGCTTTCCTGTTTCATTTTATTTATCAGTTCACTGCTTCTCATCAGTGCCTGTGGTCAAAATAAAGTGACCCAAATAGATCTTGCAGAAGTAACCCGCTCTATTTTTTATGCACCACAATATGTCGCTTTAGAAAAAGGTTTTTTTGAAGAAGAAGGGCTCGAAGTGAATTTGCAGACGACATGGGGCGGAGATACAACCATGACAACACTGTTGTCGGACAGTGCAGATATCGCCTTGGTTGGATCAGAAACATCCATCTACGTTTATGCTCAGGATTCCCGGGATTATGCGGTTAACTTTGCACAATTAACGCAAACAGACGGCACCTTTTTAGTAGCCAAAGAAACGGATGAAGACTTTGAATGGAATGATTTACGTGATAGTGAATTTCTCGGTCAGCGTGTAGGCGGAATGCCGCAGATGGTCGGGGAGTATGTTTTAAAACAACATGATATTGACCCGCATCAAGATTTAAATCTTGTTCAAAACATTGATTTTGCGAACATACCAGGTGCTTTTGCCAGCGGGGATTATCAATACGTTCAGCTGTTTGAACCTACCGCCAGTATTTTTGAAGCCAATGGTCAAGGGGAAATTGTTGCTTCTTTCGGGGAAGAATCCGGCGAAGTGCCCTACACAGTCTTCATGGCTAAACAAAGTTTCCTTGATGAAGAAGAAGAAACGGTAGAAGCATTCACCAGAGCTATCTATAAAGCACAACAATGGGTGGAAGAAACGGACTCCTTAGAAATTGCTGAAGTGGTAGAACCTTATTTTGAGGATACAGATGTAGAAATGCTTGCCAACGCGATTGACCGCTACAAACAGCAAGGTTCTTTTGCAACTTCTCCCGTACTGGAAGAAGAGGCATGGGAAAATCTAAAAGATATTATGGATGAAGCTGGCGAACTTCCTGGCGATGCCCCTTATGAAGAATTAGTGAATACCGAATATGCTGAGCGGATTATCGGGGAATAAAGGAGTGGAATCATGTCTTATCTTACATTAGATGGCGTATCACATTATTACTTTTCTAAAAAACAATATACAGAAGCCTTACACCATATTTCTTTCGCTGTGCATCAGAATGAATTTGTTTCTTTACTTGGACCTAGCGGCTGCGGGAAATCGACACTGCTGTCGCTTATCTCCGGAATGCTCCAGCCTGCAGAAGGGGATATTTTAATAAACGGAGAGAAAATGGATACAAGTGATTTAGAAATTGGTTATATGCTGCAGCAGGATTATCTCTTCCCTTGGAAAAGTATTATTGATAATGTACTGATTGGACCGAAAGTCAGGAAAAAGCAAGCGGAGAACATCAAACAGCGCGCTATTGCACTGCTGGAAGAAGTCGGTTTGGAGAATGTTGCTGAAAAGTATCCGGGTGAACTGTCGGGAGGAATGCGGCAGCGTGCAGCTTTAATCAGAACATTGATTACTGAGCCGGAGATCCTTTTATTGGATGAACCATTTTCCGCCTTAGATTTTCAGACAAAATTAAAATTGGAAGTATTAGTATCTGATTTACTGAAAGCCTATCAAAAAACAGCTATACTGGTAACCCATGATATTGGGGAAGCCATCTCGATGAGTGACCGCATTATTCTGATGTCCGCTCATCCGGGTGCCATCAAAAAGATTTATGATGTACCTGTGGAATTACGAGATGAATCGCCTTTTCTCGCAAGAAAGCATCCAAAATACAGCCGTCTCTTTGATAAAATCTGGGCGGACTTGGACCAGGAAAAACACAGCATAATCCCCCAAGAGGAGGATGCTTATGAACGGTCCTAAGTTATTTGCCCTCTATCAGCAAAAATTAAAAAGAGAAGCAAAGATTGTCCTGACTTGGCAGCTGTCTATTCTGATTTTGTTTTTTACACTTTGGGAAGTTGCAAGCAGATTTTATTGGATAGATCCGCTGTTATTCAGTTCTCCCAGCCGTGTATTCGTTTCTATATGGAGCAGACTTATAGAAGGTTCCTTACTCAGTCATATACAAATTACGCTGTTTGAAACCATCCTTGGTTTTTTGATTGGCACCATCGCCGGGATTATTATTGCTTCCTTACTTTGGAGCTTTCATCGTTTTGCAAAAGTCATGGATCCTTATCTTGTTGTTTTTAATGCTATGCCAAAGGTGGCTCTCGGGCCTATACTTATCGTAGCTCTCGGGCCAGGTTATTTATCGATTATTGCAATGGGATTTATTATCTCTGTGATTGTAACAACACTTGTTGTATTCGCAGCCTTTAACGAAGTCGACCAGAATTATTTAAAAGTATTGCAAAGTTTCGATGCATCCAAGTGGCAATGCTTTAAAGAGGCTGTCTTTCCAGCATCGTTACCAGCAATTATTTCCACTTTAAAGGTGAACGTCGGACTCTCCTGGGTAGGCGTTATTGTCGGGGAGTATTTAGTTTCCAAGCAAGGGCTGGGGTATTTAATTATTTACGGCTTCCAAGTATTTGATTTCACACTTGTGATGTCGAGCCTTGTAATTATTGCTATCTTGGCGGCGATTATGTATAAAACAGTAGAAAAAATTGAAAAGATGTTAATACGTAAATAGCAGACAGCATTCGACCTGTCTGCTATTTTCATACATATGATTTTTTTATCCGGAGCAAGCATGATTCCAATACAGCATCCTTCATAATAAAACTGAAATCTGTTTTTCTTTTTATATTCCCTGGTATTTTTTTCAGAAATACCGGACCGTTTGTTTCATAGTAAGTAATCTGGGGAATCAGTTCTTCGATTTCCGCAAAGTAGACATTTTTAATGACTGTTTCATAACGCCCGTCCACTTTATATTGCCCGATATAATGTAGCTTTTTCACCATTGCCCCGGTTTCTTCCATAACTTCCCGGACTGCGGCTTGATCTGCTGTTTCTCCTGATTCTACCTTCCCGCCAGGAAATTCGATCCCTCTTTCTTTATGATCCGTCAACAGCCATTTATCTTTATATCTGCAGATAACCCATACGTGCTTCGGATTTTTTGAAAATGGATGATCTAAAAAAGATAATTGTACCGTATTATTATAATAATCTTTAAAAACGTTCACTTCTTCCACTACTTTCCCCACGGGGCTGTCATCAGTTATAACTGATTTTTTACATTTCCAGCCGTTTTGAAGTGTCATCTCCACTACAAGAGTGTAACTTCCAACCATGTCATTTTCATGTTCCCGCACAAGTTGCACGGAATACGTTGATGTAATTATCATATCATATTCGTTTTCTTCTTGAAACCATGGCTCTGTTTGTGTCGAGATAACATGAAGTGAAACTTCCTTCATAGGGGGTTTTTTCGACGCACCGCTCTTTACGCATGCTGGTGCGGTGTAAGGCTCCCTGCCTCAAGAAATAAGGCAATACCTCATTTATAAGTACGGAACCTTACAACCGATACCACCCAGATTTGCATTGTTTTATCAGGACGAATAAACCCTTTTTATTCTTCCCTTAATACTCCCATTGTCTGGATATGATTCTTCGTATTTTCATCGCCTAAATCATATAATGTCTGATACACGCCGGTAATGGTGTCATCGTATACATCGTTAGCGGTGTCCAGATGATACGGCACAAAAGGAATATGGGTGCGTTTATAACTGTCAAAACTGGCTTCATGCATTCCTTCAAATTTTCTGCGCAGCATTAATATTTCTTCGGCAGTCGCATAAATCACAAAATCATCATTTTCCTGATACGGAATCCGGGAAATCTCCCCTTGTCCGACACTGATAAAATATTTTTGTTTATCCAATATCATCACCTCCCGCTTATATTTTCCCCGACAATAGAAAATAAACATTCTCAGCGCATTTTTTCATTGGAAAGCAACTGTATCCTTTTCATCTATCCAACACGAAAAAAGCGTGTACACCACACACGGCATACACGCTTTTTTCTAATCTTATTCTTGATAATCATTCCCATCTTGTGATTGCTGTTCCTGATTAATGGACGTATTATCCAGTGTTTTATCAAATTTCTGCAGGTATTTTCCTGCAAAATCTTTTCCTCCCAAACCAAATGCAAGGCCAAACGCTAATGCTAATGCTGCCAGAAGCAGGATAAATGCGCTGTTCACAATGGTGGAAGCAATACCTAACTGCGATACGGCCATAAAGGCTGCAAGAATTAAAATACTATACTTTGCAAAACCTGCAAGTGCAGCTGAAGCCGGCCCATTTAACAAATGCAAGAGTACTTTTTGCACCATCGAACCAAGTAACAGAGCAACACCTAAAATCAGCACAGCTGCCAGCACATTCGGCAGATACGCAGTAATTGCCGTTGCAATACCGACAAGGAAATCCAGCTGGATAATATACAGCGCTTGTACGGTTAAGAAAAACACAATTAAAATCTGGACAATATATCCGGCAATATAAGACGGTGTCCATTTTGACTGGTCAAGCATTTTATTATTGCTGATGGTAGATACAAAACGATTAAATCCTAATTTACCGAGGTAATCTCCTGTAAATTCGCCAATCAGCTTACCTAACCAGATTCCAACTAGGATTAAACCGATAGCAATCAAGATATTCGGAATCATTTGCACAACATTGTGCAACATGCCGACTGCCGGTTCTGTAATTCCTGCCAGCTCTAACTGTTCCAGAGCAGAGATCGTAATTGGAATCAGAATAAGGATAAATACAATGTTCCCGACAAATTTTGCAAAAGATGTTCCCTCAAACACATTGGCTAATTTTAATTTCTGAATCCATTTCTCTGTTCCTGCTGCTTCTAATAAATTCGTTACAATACTGCGGACAATTTTGCCGACAAACCAGCCTACTGCAAAAATAAGTACGGCAGCAGCAAGTTTAGGAATAAAGTTCAATATTGTCGACAGTAAGCCGCTGAATGGCTCGGCGACACCTTGGATATTTAAAGCCTGAAGGATTCCAGGAATAAATAACAGCAAGATAAGATAAAAAGCGAATTTACCTGCTGATTCAATTGTTTTGCGAATACCTTCTTCGGAATCCGCAATGCCCGCTTTAGAAAACAGGCGCTGAATGCGTAATTTCTTACTTCCTTCTACAATCAGCCATTGCGCAATTGTCGCAATAATCCAAGCCAATAGCAAAATTAACGCTGCCTTAATGACTGCAGGGATAAAGTTTAAGAATGTAGAGATCAAATCCGATAAAGGATTTGCAATCATCGACATGTTAAGGATATTAAAGAATAAGATGAAACCTACAAGCAGCAGTATGTAATAAACTGCTTTGGAGATAATCTTATCCGATTGGACCGGCTCCTCTTTTAACCGGAATCGATTAAATAATTTATCGTCCCACTTTGTATTTTTTAATGCTTTAGCTACCATATTACTTATCCATTTCGCGATAAGCCAAACGACAAGAAGTACAACAAGGGCTATAATGACATTTTGAACCCCTGTCCAAAAACTAGCTGAAAAGTAATCATTCATAAAGTTTTCCATTGATTTTTGCTCCTCTCTATGCAGTATAGTAAGCGCTACCCGTCATATAAGAGAGCTAAACCTATTTTTTCCTGAAATATTTCTTTACTAACATGATGTCCTTTTCATCTTTTCGGCCAAGCTTTTAAAAAAGCTTTTTTAACGCATGCCGGACTAATTTATTCGCTGCGTTCCTTGGCAATTCGTCGGTAATATAGATTTCCTTCGGCTGTTTATATTGTGCCAGCCTGTCTCTTAAAAAGGAAAACATGGCATCCGTGGTCAGGTTATCATCCGCAACTACAAATGCAACCGGAACTTCTCCCCATTCCGAATCTTTTTTACCAGTTACTCCCGCTTCAAAGATTTCTTCCATCTGCAACAGGACATTCTCAATTTCGGATGGATACACATTTTCACCACCGGAAATAATCAGATCACTGCGGCGGTCAACGACATATAAAAAACCTTCTTCATCGAGATATCCAACATCTCCTGTTGCCAGCCAGCCATTTGAAAATGTTTGTTCGTTCGCTTCGGGGCGATTAAAATAACCTGTTGTCACCATGGGACCTTTCACCAGAATCTCCCCTACTTCGCCCGCCTGTTTTCCTCGTATGGTTAATTGTGCCGGAAAAAGCGGTTTTCCTGCTGAGCCAATTTTACGAAGTGCATCTTTGGGGCTTAGGGTAACAATTTGAGAAGCTGTTTCCGTCATTCCATAGGATTGAAACACCGGGATTTGTTTTTCTTTTGTTTGTTGCAATAATGTTTCCGGAGCAGGTCCTCCCCCAAGCAGCATGCAGCGAAATGCTTCTGGATAACTTGCATCTCCGAGATAATTTACCAGACGCTGCAGCATCACTGTGACGACAGAGGCCATGGTTACTTGCTTGTGCATAATCGCATCATGTACCTCTTCTACATCAAATTTTTCCAATAAATAAATTGGCATACCGTATATGATTCCTTTTAACATCGTGGACAGACCGCTCACATGGAAAAGCGGCAGCGGTACTAGCCACTTGTCATCATGATGCTGGCCAAAATTTAAACTGGAGCTTGTGGCACTCCACCAGTGATTTCCATACGTATGCTGCACAGCCTTCGGAAAACCGGATGTTCCGGATGTATACATCATCGTAAAAACCTTGTCCAGATTTATTTCTTCTATAAGTTGCATCTCCCGGTCAGCTTCCAAATCCTCCAGTTGTTCAAACGTTATCTGTCTGCATTCGGTCAGTTCTTTTTTCTCTGTTTCTATAATAAGAAGCGTCACATTTGCATCCTGCATTTGCTGTTTCATTTCATAAGCAGTTAAGCGCATATTCAGCAATACAACTACGGCCCCTAGATAACTGCATGCATGGATGGTCTCCATCATTTCTATACTGTTACCTGAAAGAATGGCAACATGATCCCCTTTTGTTACATTAGCAGCAACGAGTTTTCTCGCTTTTTCTCTGCTATTTTCAGCTAGCCGGCTAAAAGTGATCGTGGTTCCATCTTTCAACTCCACCGCAATATCATTCGGGGATAAATCAGCTTGTTTATCAAGCCAATGAGGAATAACTGTACACATTTTTTCTTCCTCCATTGTTATCAGTTTCTTTTGTATATTCCTTTCTTTGCGAAAAGAAACCTTTGCACGATGGGCAAAGGTTTCTGCACTATCCGCTTAAAATATCTTTAATCAAACATCATCTTAAGGGAATCTTGGGAACTGTCTAAAGTTCGGTTTTCTTTTTTCTTTAAAGGCATCTCTGCCTTCTTTCGCTTCCTCTGTTGTATAATAAAGCAGTGTTGCATCGCCGCCAAGCTGCTGCAAACCAGCCAAGCCATCGGTATCTGCATTGAAGGATGCTTTCAAGAAACGTAAAGCCATCGGTGATTTTTCTAAGATTTCTTCGCACCATTGCAATGTTTCTTCTTCTAATTTTTCTAAAGGTACGACTGTATTTACCAAGCCCATGTCATACGCTTCTTCGGCATTATACTGACGGCATAAGTACCAAATTTCACGGGCACGTTTATGACCGACCATACGAGCTAAGTATCCGGCACCATAACCAGCATCAAAGCTGCCCACTTTTGGTCCAGTTTGTCCGAAAATCGCATTATCTGCCGCGATTGTTAAATCACAAACAACATGAAGAACGTGTCCGCCGCCGATGGCATATCCGGATACCATCGCAATTACCGGTTTTGGAATCGTACGGATTAAACGCTGCAGATCAAGGACATTCAAGCGCGGAACTTCGTCGCCGCCGACATAACCGCCGTGACCGCGGACGGACTGGTCTCCGCCGGAACAAAATGCTTTCTCTCCTTCTCCGGCCAAAATGATAACACCGATAGATGAATCATCACGTGCATCCGTAAAAGCCGCAATCATTTCATTTACGGTATTTGGCGTAAATGCATTCCGTTTTTCAGGACGGTTAATGGTTACTTTTGCAATGCCGTTGTATTTTTCATAAATAATTTCTTCAAAGTTCTTTTCTTTTTTCCATTCTACTGTCATATTTATGACTCCTTTCGAACTGATGGTTTATCTCGTAATATCAATATGATTTTCACGGAAGAACCCATTTACCATTTTACCAAAGTTTCGCGATTTTTCCACATGAACAGCATGACCCGCGTCGGCACAGATAAGGAAGGTCACCCGCGGGATTGATGTCTGCATATGACGATTCATGGCAACAAATTTCTCATCCTCTTCTCCGACAATGAGTAACGTGGAGTGCGGAAGTTGCGGCAAATCGTTCCACCACGAGGGCTGCACCCCTGTCCCCATTGTACGGAGCGACATTGCCAAACCTTCCGCATTCTGAGAAAGGCGTTCTTCCCGAATTTTTCTCTGTTCCCTATCCGGGAGCCGTTTTTGAGTAGCGAATAAAGGAAGTTCCTGCCAATTGTTCACAAACTCCTCAACGCCTTGTTCCAAAATACGCCGGGCCAATTGTTCATCCTTTTCTTTACGTTCCTGCCGTGCAGGTTCCTCCTTTAATCCCGGCGAAGCACTCTCTAATACCAGCGAAGCAATATATTCCGGATAATACATCGCAAAGCTTAACGCCGTTCTTCCTCCCATCGAATAACCGACCACATGTGTTTGGCTTATTCCTAATTGATCCAACATTGCTGCCAGCAAAGAACAGCAATCTTTCATGGACGTAATAGGACTGTCCGTTTTCCCGTGCCCCGGTAAATCAACGAGAATACATTGATATTCGCTGAAGCAAGAACTGACCTCTCTCCATGTTTCGCGCGTCCCTGTAAAACCATGCAGAAACAGGATAGGCTCTCCCTGACCGATGATATCATATTGTAAGCCATCTGCATTCATTGCCAACCCTCTTTTATCTCTGTAATAATACGGTCCCATTTATCTCGATGCCAGCGCGTATTTTCATCACGGTCCGTTTTCACTTCAATGATAGATAAACCTTCCTGTTGATAACTGTGCTGCAGCTGTGTTTTTAACGCCTGTTCCGTTGAAACAACGGTATAAGCAGCGCCATATAGTTCTCCCGCCTTTTCAAAAGGCAAATCAGCCGGCGTACCAAAAATAGGTTCAAAATGCTTTTTGTCATTTGCTTGCGGCAGAAAAGAGAAAATGCCGCCCCCGTTATTATTGACAAGCACAATCGTGATCGGCAGCTGATATTGTTTAGCTGCCAGCAGTCCGTTCATATCATGGAAGAAGGACAGATCACCGATCAAAAGCGTTACCCGCTCTCCAGCAGCAGTTGCTCCGACCGCACTGGAAATCACGCCGTCAATACCATTCGCTCCACGGTTGCAGAGAATGGAAATGCGTTTAGAAGACGCCATAAAAAAGCTGTCTACATCACGGACAGCCATACTGTTTCCGACATAAAGCGTTGTATCATCAGGAATAACATCTGCAATTCCTCGGACAACCTCTCCTTCTGTCACTTGTTCTTCTACTCCTGCTAACAAGTGATACTTTGCCGTTTGATTATCGTTTTGCCATTCTTGTAACCATGTTCCACCGCGCTGTTCGTCCGGCGCTTTTGCGATTAATTGTTCACATAAGTACTTAGGGTCTGTATAGATGTAGGCTGTGTCATTACCAGTAGGATCACGAAAACCTGCGTCCGCCTCTACCACAAACTGCGGAATAGACAAATGTTCTTTCACAAAAAATAAATATGCTTTGGATACAGGCATGGCACCAAAACGAATGATATAATCCGGCTGCAATTGTGCTCGTATTTCTGCATCACGCAAGAAAGCATCATACGCTTCAATAACATGGCTTTTTTCATGGCCGCCTGTCCGCAGCTGCGATAAGGGGTCTGCTAAAATAGGAATATTCCAGCTTTGAGCTAATTGACATACAGACGCAGCAAAATCCCCATTCATCTCCGGACCGCAGACAAGGAGTCCTTTTTGGGAAGAATGGAAAAGGTCTGCAATTTCCTCTACTTGTTCCTCAGCCAAATGTTTGACCCCTTCTATTCTGTTCATGTCCGTACGCTTGGTGTCTGCTTCTGTATTCCAAATATCAGGAAGCGTGAAATCCGGAGCAAGTGGTTCTCTGAATGGGAAATTCACTTGGACAGGGCCTTTGTTCGCCTGTTCTGTGTATGCAAATGCCTGTGCTGCTTTTCGGCGTGCATACCCAAGCATCTGCGGCGTTGCTTCTGGGACCGCCATTTCATGAAACCATTTGACGTAATCCCCATACATTTTGATTTGCTCAATAGCTTGAGGGGCACCAACTTGACGCAATTCATGCGGACGATCCGCTGTCAAAACCAGAAGCGGCACCCTGCTGTAAAAAGCCTCCACAATCGCAGGATAATAATTCGCAGCAGCTGTACCAGATGTACATACTAAAGCGACCGGCCGATTGGTTTTTTTCGCTAATCCCAAAGCAAAAAAGCCGGCTGAACGCTCATCAATCACAATCCAATCCTTAATCGATGGATGCTCCCTGAATGTCAGTGCTAAGGGAGTAGATCTGGAACCAGGTGAAATAACGACATCTGTCATTCCGTTCCCCGCCAGCTCATCAATAAAATTGGCAGTGTAACGTGTTAAACTCTCTGTGTAATTCATTATTCTAATCCACTCCTAAAACAGATAACATCGGCATTAACTTAATCTTTGTTTCTTCATATTCACTCTCTGGGATGGAATCTTCCACAATGCCGCAGCCCGCAAACAAAGAAGCTTCATCTTGTTGGATCAATGCAGAACGTAAAGCAACTGCAAACTCCCCGTGCTTATTACTGTCCACCCAGCCGATAGGCGCTCCATACCAGCCCCGGTCCAATAATTCATTGTCGCGGATAAATGCCAGCGCATCTTCTCTCGGAGTTCCTCCTAATGCCGGTGTCGGATGAAGTCCGCTGATAATAGAAAAAATATGATGATTCTTTTGGAGCTTGGCCCGTACCGGCGTATATAAATGCTGCAATGTTTTATATTGATGCACAGCCGGCTCATCCGGAACGGTAACATCTGTACAATATGCCTCCATAGTACTGCGGATCATCTGCACGACATAATCATGCTCTTCCCTGTTCTTCGGATCTTCAAAAAGATGGTTCGCTATTGTCTCATCTTCTTCCATGGTTTTTCCGCGCGGCGCCGTGCCAGCCAAACAGGTAGACAATACATCCTCCCCTTTTACTTTCACAAGACGTTCCGGCGTAGCTCCAAGAAAACAATCCTCTCCCATTTCATAGGCAAATACATAGGAATTGGATTGGGTGTCTACAAGGCGTTTCAGAATGTCTGGAACGTTTGCTGACTGGTGAAAACGAAGCCGCACTTCTCTAGCAAGAACAATTTTATCAATTGCTGTATTTTTCATGACGTTTGTTGCTTTTTTTATCGTTTCTTTCCATTGTTCCGGCGCTATTTCCCTTTTACTTAGCACACGCAATACATGGTTATTATCTTGATAAACCGCACTATCTAATAACGTATGACGATAGGTTTGCAATTCCTCCCGCACCGTTTCATATTCTTCTCTTGGAAGAAGAAGACGATTTATAGTAAGGTAATAATTACCATTTGTATGTGTTAAAATATAATTTGGAACGGAGAAATGGTTACTTGGGAAGTTTTCCCATAGTTTGGTCCGCGGTTTTAACGGATCAAATGAAAAACCACCCATCGCCACAACGCCAGTTCCCGACATATGGTACGGGTTAGAAATAACAGCGTTCTTTAATAAAGCATTCCAATCCGCTTCTACTTGCTGATAGCGATTTTTAGAAGCTTCCACAGACAGCTCCACAGCATGCCCTGCTCCCGCCATTTGAAAATCTTCGTCTGCGCTCGACCAAAAGGTGCGCGGAAACGTCAACTCCCCCGCTTTTTCTAAAAATCTATATAAAGGAGCCTGATTTATTTTTTCAGTATAACTAAACAGTCTTTCTTGCTGATCTGTCTGAACAGATTGCATCGCAGCTTCCAAATCAGCTGTAAACTGTTTTTCTTTTACTTCCATCATGATGATAAACCTCCGTAATCATACGTGTTCAAATACTGCATTAAAAATAATATGATTATAGCGCAGTCTTTGAATATCCTTTCATTAATAAGACTGGTAATTTTAATATCTCTCCTTATTTTATGCCCTTTTTGTTACTTTCTCAAGAAAAGCCTTATAATTGATTGAAATCCATCCTTCTTTTCAAATTTTCAGTCGACAATCGGGGCTCTGTCCCGCAAAATTGGATTGACACGCTCTTGCCTCTTCACTAAAATAAATACGATATCGTTTTTTAGGAGGAAGCCCATAATGACGACAAAAGATACAGCTGAGATAAAAGAATTATTGAATGAACGGGAAGGATTTCATAAATGGTGGCGGTTAATGCGACCGCACACACTGACTGCCTCCTTTGTCCCTGTCTTTGTCGGGACAATGATTGCTTTTAACGAAGGAACCATTAATTGGCTGCTGTTTTTGGCCATGATGATTGCTTCTTTACTTATTCAGGCAGCTACCAATATGTTTAATGAATACTATGATTTCGTGCGCGGGTTAGATAACGATCAGTCTGTCGGCATCGGCGGTTCCATTGTGCGTGACGGGATGCACCCGGAACGGATACGTAATATTGCCCTTATTTTTTATGCTATATCCATTGGCATCGGTATCTACATATGTATTGTTTCCAGCTGGTGGATTGCAATTATTGGTTTATTTTGTATGGCAATCGGCTATTTATATACTGGGGGTCCTATTCCGATTTCCTATACACCTTTTGGAGAAATATTCTCCGGTGTTCTGATGGGGTCGGTGATTATCGGAATTACCTATTATATTCAGACCTCCGCCGTTACGATGGAAATGATCTGGATTTCTATCCCAGTAACGATATTTATCGGCTGCATTAACTTTGCGAACAATATCCGGGATCGGGACGGAGATAAAAGAGGCGGAAGAAAAACCATTGCGGTACTTCTCGGCAGGCCAAATTCCATTAATCTGCTTGCCTTCTTGTTTATTGCAGCTTTCGCAATAACCATCATACTGATTTTAATCGGTATTCTCCCTGTATGGTCATTCCTCACTTTATTAAGTGCACTGCCGGCTATCGGTGTAATTAAAGGATTTAAAGGGAAAACGCAAGCTATTGATATGATGCCGGCCATGAAAAATACCGGGAAAACCAATACCATATATGGTCTGCTTTTAGGTATCTCTTTATTGATTTCCGGTTTACTGTAAGCATGGATGTAATCTGAAAGAAAGGATGGTATCATGCAAGCAAAACATTTAACTGAGAAAGATATTGCTCATTTCAAGAAACAACTGCTGGAAATGAGAGAAGAAGCCGAAACATCTACAGAGTCAGCTGACAACCAGGAAGATGAACTTGCTTCAGTGACGATCAATAATCATCCAGCTGATTTAGGTACAGAACAATTTGAACAGGAACGGGATGCCAGTCTGGAATATATGCGGCAAGAAAATTTGCAAGAAATTGATCTTGCCCTGCAAAAAATCGAAGAAGGCACGTACGGATTAAGTGAAAAATCCGGCAAGCCCATTCCTAAAGAAAGACTGGAAGCTTTACCTACCGCAAGAATGCTGGTAGAAGAGGCGTCAGATGCAGAATAACGATCTGAGCTAAAAAAACATCATTTGTATGCGCTAAAGCTTCCATACCTTGTCCGTCAAGACGCAAGCGGCTTTGGCGCAACTTTTCATAAGAAAAGCAGAGACGCTTTACCTGGTCTCTGCTTTTCTTATATTCTTATATAAATCTGGTTCGCTGCTGTTGAATCCAGCTTTGCATTTTTTTAAATAGCGGGATAAACAAAATCGCGATAATAATTCCTTTTATAATATTAAATGGCAGTACACCGCCTATAACGGTAATCCACTTCACTTGGTCAGACATCTCCCAGCCCATAAACCAGCCGTATGCCGGTAAAATAAAGTAGTAATTGAGTACACTCATTCCGACCGCCATAATCACGGTTCCTGCCGCCAGTCCTGTTATCATACCTTTCAGCCCTTTTATACGATGATAAATCAGAGACACCGGCAAAACAATCATAAGTCCTGCCACAAAATTGGATAGAACTCCAATCGGCTCTCCCGAACCGGACACAGCCAGATATAATAAATTTTTAAATCCGACTACCAGCACTCCGGCAATTGGCGAGAATATCAATGACGCGATTAACGCAGGAACATCACTGAAATCTACTTTTAAATAGGGTGTTGGTAAAAAAGGTAATGGAAAATTAATAAAAAATAAAACAAGCGAAACGGTACTTAATAACGCGATAATAATTAACTTTAACAGCTGATTTTTCTTCTTTTTTTGCATCAGCTTTCCTCCTCCATCATTTTTTCGATTCCAACTCGTGATGAAGGTTCGATACTTTTTTATCCCCCAAGCAATTCATAGAAGCAGAAAAATCTTTCTGTTCCCCCGCTAAAAAACCCTAAAGCTCTTGAGGCTTTAGGGTTTGGAGTCATCGCTAAATAAATACGCTAATATACATACGCATTGTTAAATAAAAATAAGCTCGACATCTTCTCCCATCCAGACTATCACTGTCGGTTCCGGAATTTCACCAGATCAACTGCAAATAAATTGCAGCTCGCGGACTATATCCGCCGGTCGGGAATTACACCCTGCCCCGAAGATTGGAATCGAATATTAAATTTAACTTAAGTATACCACATTTATTTCGTTTGGCAAGAGAAAAATGTTGAATTCAATATAGTTTATTTTTCCATTACATATCGTCCTGAAGTGGATCCAGGTTCTCTTTTCCGGTCAGCTTTGCAAGCATCGTAACCAGTAAGTCAACTTCCTGTTCCATATCTTGCTTACTCACTGTTTCTACAGGAGAATGCATGTATCTTAACGGTAAAGATACCAGCGCTACTGGCACGCCTTTCCCTGTATAGCGCATCTTATCCGCGTCTGTTCTTGTCGCTGCAGGTGTCAGTTCATATTGTAAAGGAATCGATTTTTCTGCAGCTGCTTCTTCCAGCCACTGATTCACTTTGCGATGAATAGGTGCACCTTTGGCTAAAACAGGTCCGCCTTCTAAATGAACTTCTACCAACTTTCTCGTATCCACATTTGGATAATCGGTTGCAAATGTAACATCGATACCAATAGCAAAGTCCGGCTCTATCCCTGCCGCTGCAAAATAGGCGCCTCCCATATTGGTTTCTTCATTTACCGTACTCGCACCGTAAACGCCGATTGGAATATCCTTTTCCGAAAGCCTGCGAATCACTTCTGCAACCATGAAAGCTCCCGTACGGTTATCTAATCCTCTCGCTGAAATATATCGGTCCTGTAAAATTTCCGGTTCTGTTTTAAATACACAAAGATCGCCAACCTGTACCTTATGCAGTGCTTCTTCCTTTGTTTGAAAACCGCAGTCCATATATAAGTCCTGCACATCAAAGTCACCTTTTGCCCCGCCTTGGTGCTGTGCATTGACGCCAATAACTCCTGTCACGGTTTCTTGATACCCAAGCACAGTCACTCGCATACCAATAGCCGCTTTCGGATTGATAACGCCCATTTTATCAAAAAATATAAAGCCACGTTCATCGATACGTTGAATAACCAGGCCGATTTCATCACAATGGCCTGCTAAAAGGACTTTAAACGGAGCATCCGGATTTAACACAGCTATCGCATTGCCAACATGGTCTGTTCTGATTTCATCCGCATACTCCTGCACATAATGGATCCATTTCTTTTGAATTGCCATTTCCATGCTTGATGGAGAAGGCGTGTGAAGCAGATCCATTAATACATCATATTGTGTGTCCGTCATATTACTTAAACTCCCAATTACTTCCCTCTCTAGCCTATATATCATGTGCATCTTTTGTTTACCAAATTCACAGAAAAGGGTACACTTACTATATCAAATAATTGAAATGAGGGATACAAATGACATTAAATGCGTGGTATGAAAAAGGGATGAATCCAGATGAATACATTGAAGCGATGGAAGTAAATAAAGAAGATTTATTATACATTTACGATAACTTTTCATTACCTGCAGATGAGGATTTCTTTGAAGAAACAAAAAATAAGAATTTAAGAGCTATTATTCTTACAGAAGACTGGTGCGGAGATGCCATGTTAAATATGCCGGTTCTTCTCAAAATTTCAGAGGCCGTCCAGATGCCTGTGAAAGCCTTGTTGCGGGATGATAACCTTGAATTAATGGACCAATACCTCACTAATGGCACAGCCAGATCCATCCCTATCGTCATTTTTATGGACGCAGAAGGAAATGAAGTCGGGAAATGGGGACCGAGAGCAGAAAAAATCCAGGCCTCTATTGATGAATCCCGGGCGCAATTGCCGCCAAAGGATGCAGAAGACTTCGGAGAAAAGCAAAAACAAATGCATCGCTTTATTACCAAATCGTATCGTGACAATCCGGAAAACTGGTCCATTGTTTATGAAAGTATCAAACAAACAATACAGTCTATCTAATTTTCAACACTGATTCATATTCGCTGAATCAGTGTTTTTATTTGTCTGAAATGATGTGAATAGCATCATTTCCCCTCCATGAACTCCTCCTGAAAACATCTGCCGGCAACGAATAAGCTCTCCTTCTATCAGTCATACTAACCTATACAGATTGGAGGGCTCTCAAATGAATGACCGTTTTCTTAAACTTCTTTACCACCGTGTTCCAAATATTTTAAAACTCCTTTTACTTGTCCTGATTACGATGCCGATTTTCGGATTTCTTATTAATTTAATGGAACCGGATCGTTTTCCTACCGTTTTTGATGGCATCTGGTGGGCGCTTATTACCGGTTCTACTGTCGGTTATGGAGATTTCATACCCGAAACCATACCAGGGAGGCTGCTTGCTGCATTTTTAGTTCTGAGCGGTGGCGGGTTAATTGCATTTTATATTGCCTCCTTATCTACTACTGTCAGTAAACGTGAAAAGAAATCACAGGAAGGCAAACTGGCTTTTCATGGTAATAACCATTATATATTTGTCGGTTTTAACGAACGGACCCGGCGGCTTGTTGATTTAATCATTCGTCATTATTCCAATAAAAAAATTGTTATTATCGACCGCAGTTTGGACAACTTATCCTATACCAAATTACCAGTCCATTATATCAAAGGAAACGCAACAGAAGATGACATTTTACATATGGCGAAAATAAAGGATGCAGCTTGCGTATTTATTGCAGCAGATAATCAAAAAACAGATTATGAATCAGATACCCAGGCAATTCTGACTACCATCGCTATCCGCGGCAATAACCAGGATATTCCAATTGTTTCTGAGATTTTATCTGAAAAGCAAATCGATAATGCCGGCCGCGCCGGAGCTACCACGATAATTCGCTCCAATGATTTTATGAGCAGTCTGTTTTTTCATGAATTAGATCCAGAAGTACAAGCAACCCCTTTTGAAGATATTTACCATCTTTTGACACAACAAAAATTTATCCATCTCCCGCTGCCCGATTCACTGATTGGAAAAACGTATTCGGAAGCTGTCCCCCCCTTTTTAGAAAAAGGGTATATGGTGATTGGTATTCTTCGCGGGAAGGACTATATGCTGCACCCTAAAATTGCATGTGTGCTAAAAGAAAAAGACATCGTTATCTGCATGGTCCATCGATAAGCAGCCTTATTTAAATTGTCAGAGTAGCTAACGCCTAGTGTTTATGGTAAAATAATATATTGTGAAAAAAGGACATGTTCAAAAGATGAAGAAAAAGATTTTAAAATTGACTTACTGGTTTTCTTGCCGAAGTCAATACAGAGCTTACAAAAGCTGCCTTTTCTTTTTCCATCCGCTTTGGATAACGCATAATATATAAATTGAATTAATAAACCTGTCTTTTGTGCTAAAAATTGAAGCCATTTATTTTAGAATTAAGCACCATAACTAGCGAAGGAAAAACACGGAGACTCCTATGGGAAAGCGCAGTGTGAAGACCCCGCAGAAAAAGCGGTTTTCTTTTTCGAGGAGGCTGAGGACAAGCCCATGGAAAGCGTAGTGTTTTTCCGTAGCGAGTGTCAGGAAGGAAAATATTAATTTCAAGTTATATAGAACTGAAAAAGATATAGGAGTTGTTTCATATGACTACAAACGTAGAAATCGGTCAAGTAATAGAAGGAAAAGTAACTGGTATCCAGCCTTATGGTGCCTTTGTCGCCATTGACGGAGATACACAAGGGTTAGTTCATATTTCTGAAATCACCCACGGTTATGTGAAAGATATTAACGATTATTTAAGTGTTGGTGACACAGTTAATGTGAAGATCATCCAAATTGATGAAGAAAAAGGAAAAATTTCTTTATCTATTCGTGCGACAGAAGAAGCACCGGAGGAAACTGCAAAGCAAACGTATACTGCAAAAGATGATGATTCCAGCAATGACTCTGGCGGTTTTAATATTCTTAAAGACAAATTGCAAGACTGGATTGACCAAACAAAAAATAAATAAGCGAATAGGCATCCAAGTATCACATTCCGATTGTGTACTTGGATGCTTTTTTTAGATCTTTTTTCATCTGTTTTCACTTTCGTCAGATTGCATTTAAAAGCCTCTTTTACGAAAGCTCTTCAGGCCTTCCTTCTTGATTTCATCATATTAATGGCTTAAAGTAGAAACAGATATGGAAGCAATTTTAGAGGAGGAAATATAAATGACACATGTAACTTTTAACTATGATAAAGCACTTTCATTTTTTGATAAAGATGAAATGAAAAATTTGTCTCCATTTGTTTTACGTGCTCATCAGATGATTCATGAAAAAATTGGTGCAGGCAATGACTTTTTAGGCTGGGTCGACCTTCCGAAAAATTATGACCAGGAAGAATTTGCACGGATAAAAAAAAGTGCAGAAAAAATTAAAAATGATTCCGATATTCTCCTTGTTATTGGTATCGGCGGTTCTTACCTTGGAGCGAAAGCAGCTGTAGAAATGCTAAACCACTCCTTTCAAAACCTTCTTTCTGCTGAAGAAAGAAATGCGCCTCAAATTATTTTTGCCGGAAATCATTTAAGTTCTACTTATATGAGTGAATTAACTGACATACTAAAAGATAAAGATTTCTCAATTAATGTTATTTCCAAAAGCGGAACAACTACAGAACCTGCTATTGCTTTCCGATTCTTTAAAAACCTGCTGGACGAAAAATATGGTGAAGAAGAAGCGAAAAAACGTATCTACGCAACAACAGACCGACAGCGCGGAGCTTTAAAAACAACAGCGGACGAAGCTGGTTATGAAACATTTGTTATTCCGGACGATGTCGGCGGCCGTTATTCTGTCTTGACCGCGGTAGGACTGCTGCCAATCGCCGCAAGCAATATTGATATTGATGCCATCATGAAAGGTGCGCAGGCAGCGATGGAAGATTTGGCTGTACCTGATTTAAACAGAAACCCAGCTTACCAATATGCAACTGTACGTAACGTCCTGTATCAAAAAGGAAAAGTAACGGAATTGCTTATTAATTATGAACCATCCCTTCAATATTTCTCTGAATGGTGGAAACAGCTATTTGGCGAAAGTGAAGGAAAAGATCAAAAGGGTATTTACCCGTCATCCGCAAACTTCTCAACGGATTTACATTCGCTTGGACAATATATCCAGGAAGGAAGAAGAAATATTTTCGAAACCATCCTCCATGTAAATGAAGCGAAAAAGAATGTAACAGTAGAAGAAGAAGTAAATGATTTAGATGGTTTAAACTATCTGGCAGGCAAGACCATCCATGAAATTAATGATAAAGCATTCCAGGGAACCTTATTGGCACATACAGACGGAGACGTTCCAAACCTGATTGTTGAAGTTCCAAAACTGGACGCTTATACATTCGGTTATTTAGTATACTTTTTTGAAAAAGCATGTGCCGTCAGCGGCTACCTGCTCGGCGTTAATCCATTCGACCAGCCCGGCGTGGAAGCATATAAGAAAAACATGTTTGCATTATTAGGCAAACCCGGTTTTGAAGCTGAAAAAGAAGAACTCGAAAAAAGATTATAAGTGCGTGTTCAAAAAGCCCGATAAATAGGACCAAGAAGTTCAAGGCGACGAGATTTTTTCGAACGGGCTTCCACAGGATGTGGTGACTTCTGCGTTGCCCACACGACGTGGGCGTTCTTAGTAGAAGTTCCTCTATGTTTTATAATACGTGAGTATCGAAAAAATCTCGTCAACGCAGAAATTCGCCGTGTCATTTTTATTGGACTTTTTGAACATCCTCTATAAAGGAAATCTGTGAAAAACTTGATTTTATAGAGAATATCCTCTATAAAATCAAGTTTTTCATATTATATAAGCGGAATGATTAAATCTATCTTTTAAATTTATCTAACTCCATTTACGTACTTTAAAAAGTAACTTCCATTCTATACAGCTGTTGACACAGAGGAGAAGGTAAGGTGCAAGAATACCGCTGCGACGGACCGTTTTGCTTTCCGACGCACAACGGTTTTTGGTGGGACGAGTAAGCGCAGTCCCAGAGGAAAAATACGGAGACTGCTGTGGGAATGCGCAGTGTGTAGACCCCGCAGGAAAAAAGCGAGCTTCTTTTTTCCTACCCGCGGGGCACGACGGACACGACGTCCTAGTATCGACGTTGGTCACAGGACGTGACCGTTCTTAGTCGATGAAAGCGCGACTTTGCTTCTGTCAGCGCCTGACGGCTTGCCAATCAACAAGTCTTCTTTCTACCCGCGGGGCATAAGCGCGACTTTGCTTCTGTCAGCGCCTGACGGCTTGCCAATCAGCAAGTCTTCTTTAAAGGAGGCTGAGCTCGAGGCCCGCGGAAAGCGTAGTGTTTTTCCACAACGGAAGCTATACACCATATCTTGTTCATAAAATAGAAGGATGATGTAACTAAAAGCAAGGTTTATATACTTATTCTAAAGCGTGAAAGTTGAGTAATAAAAATAGAAATTCCAAAAACTTTTTTTTAATTTCCGGTTTATTCTTTTTTACAGCGGGTATTACTATAATTGTAAGGCTTTCTCGTATTCCCCCTGTAGGCAGAGCGTATTTACGCTTTGCCTTTTTTTGTCCAAATAAAGATATCTTCATGTAAGTTTTAAGCTCCCTTTCTATCTTTCTAAAAAATCTTTGTTATAATAGTAAAATGAAATGATGTGAGGAGGCAGAAAAAGAATGAGTATTTTTGAAGAAGTACCTGACCGTAAACAAACAAAATCAGTAAAATGGGATATGCTGCAAACGAAATTCCAATCCGAAGACGTCTTGCCAATGTGGGTAGCGGATATGGACTTTAAGGCTCCTGAAGCAGTGAACCAGGCATTAATTCAACGCGCCGAGCATGGCATTTATGGATATACCGTCATTGATGAAGATGTGACATCCTCTATTATAGATTGGATCAAAAACCGCCATGGATGGCAAATTCAATCTGATTGGCTGAATTATAGCCCAGGCGTTATTAATACGCTACATATGGCGTTACAGGCTTTCACAGATCCAGGGGATAAAATTATGATTCAAACACCTGTTTACACCCCTTTTTATAATATTATCAATGTGCACGACCGTGAAATTGTCAAAAACCCTTTAATTCACCAAGACAATTACTACACGATTGATTTTGAAGATATGGAAAAGAAATTAGCAAGTGGTGTTAAAGCACTTATTTTATGTTCACCGCATAATCCGGTAGGCCGGGTATGGACAGAAGAGGAACTGCGAAAAATGGCCGAACTGTGCTTACAATATGATGCCATGATTTTCTCTGATGAAATTCATGCTGACTTAGTTTTCAAAAACCATAAACACGTGCCAATCGCCAGTTTATCAGAAGAAATTGCTGATAAAACCATTACCTGCATGGCCCCATCTAAAACGTTTAATTTAGCTGGGTTACAGGCTTCCTACGTTATTACAACAAATAAGGAAAATAAACAAAAGTTGGAAAAAGCTTTTCTCCGTCAAGGATTAAATAACAATTTAAACGGAATGGCTGTTACAGCTATGGAAGCTGCTTACCGCCACGGCGAACCTTGGTTGAATGAATTGCTGGATGTTGTGGAAGGTCATATTGCCTATATCAAAGAAATGTTCGCCGCTTATGCACCGGAACTAAAAGTAACACAGTCAGAAGGAACGTACCTTGTCTGGATCGATTGCTCTGAATTGAATATGGATAAAAAAGAATTAAACCAATTTATGATTAATCAAGGACGTGTCGGATTAAATTCCGGACAAGATTACGGGGAAGAAGGAGACGCTTTTATGCGTATTAATGTTGCTTGTCCCCGAGCAACCATTGAAGAAGGCGTGAAACGAATGATTCATGCTGTGGAAGTATGGAGAGAATCAGAAAAATAAAAAGACCTCGATAAACAGCATCCCATCATGCGTAGTGGGATGCTGTTTTATATTAGATGAATGCAGGCAGCCATCTGTTTCATTGGTTTGGTTGACAAATACTCCATATATTTCTAACCGTTTTCTTCTGTTTCCTGCTTATCATTATTTTCGGTCGGATCTGTCGGAGCATCTTCCTCTTCTCCGCTCTGAGAACTTTTACTGATCACTCCGCAAACAATACGTTCTCCTGAATCACCAGCTGGCTGGCTCATGCCGTCGTCCACGCCATCATGAATGATTAAAGAGGTACCATTATCTGCAGTCAAACTATTTTTTCCTCTTTTTAACGTAGCTTCTTCAATCATGAGTTCCTCTTGAACAAATCCATCCCCGTTTGCTTCTATATTGGGAAGGTCGCCGATATGTGGCCCATCCGTCCGCATAAGTCCATGGTTTTTACCATCCGGATTAAAGTGATTCCCGCTAGAAGAAAAGTCAGGCTCTTCACATTTTCCGTATTCATGAACATGTATCGCATGGAAACCAGGACTCAGTCCTTCTACTTCAACATTAACAGCTACGCCGCCGTCTGTTTCATTCAACCTGGCTGTTCCTACCCGATCACCATCCGCATTATACATCTCTACTGTTTCTGAGTTTTCGTGCGGCAGCAGACATCCTGATAAAAGAATCAGTGCCAGCAATGATATGATTACAAACCCTTTACTCCATCTTCGCATCGATAAGCTCCTTTGCTTTTTTCTATAGTTTTGGCAAAGAAGCTATTTTTAATCATGAAAATACCTCCTCCAATCTTACTGATTAGAGGAGGTATTGGTTGCCTGGGTATTTTTCTGCTTTTGTTCTAAAATATCATGGTATTCCTGTTCAAAACGTTCCTGATCTTTCTTTGATTTTTTCATCATCCATCGCATAACAATGACAGCCAAAGCAAAAAAAAGAAGTAATGATATTACCGCAGGAATATATTCCATTTTATCTTCCGGAAAATAAAGGAATGGCATCATCAAACATTCACACCCTTCTGAAGACGATTTCAGCAAATCCTATATGTATGAAAAGCGCCCCAATAGGACGCTTTATACACAGTGTAAACTTATTCACCTAAATGTTCTTTAATAACATCTGCAACACCTTGCAGCGCTTCTTCTTCATCATTTCCGTCTGCGCTTATTTCGATTTCAGCGCCTTTTGGAATGCCTAAAGACATAACACCCATGATGGATTTCAAATTCACGTTTTTGCCTTTATAGCTCACTTCAATTTCAGAATCAAATTGACCGGCTTTATTTACCAGCAATGTAGCCGGACGGGCATGTACCCCAGTTTCAGCAGTAATTTTAAATGTTTGTGCTTTCATTATATACAACATCCTTTCTTTTTTTTGAAAATCTCTATCGTTTATGTACTTATTAGTTATTTCACATAAACCTACGTTCTATTATATACAAAAACCGCGAAATATGAAATAATAATACACTTTTTTTATGAAAATGTATTCATTTGTTTTTCCAAAACCTTTATGATACCTTTGTCTTAAGGCTAAAATCAATCATGGAGGTATGTGAAATGAGTGTACATATTGGTGCAAAGCAAGGTGAAATAGCGGATAAAATTCTATTGCCAGGAGATCCGTTGCGGGCGAAATATATCGCTGAAAATTATTTGGAGGATCCAAAACTCTATAATGAAGTCAGAGGGATGTATGGTTACACAGGAACTTACAAAGGAGAACGCGTCTCTGTCCAAGGCACCGGCATGGGAGTACCTTCTATTTCCATCTATGTCAATGAACTGATTCAGAGTTATGATGTTAAAAAACTTATCCGCGTCGGCACATGCGGAGCAATCCAAAAAGATGTCAACGTTCGTGATGTCATTCTGGCGCAAGCAGCAACGACAGATTCCCAAATGAATAAGATGGTCTTTAATGGAATCGATTACTCCCCGATTTCTGATTTTGAATTATTAAAAAGCGCCTATGAGGAAGGAACCGAAAAAGGACTGCAGCTGCGCGTCGGAAATGTATTTACAAGTGATACATTTTATCGCGATAATGCCAAGGAAGTAAATGAATTACTTGCTAAATATCAAGTCCTTGCCATCGAAATGGAGTCCACTGCGCTGTATACATTAGCTGCAAAATACGGACGGCAGGCGTTATCCATTCTCACGGTATCTGACCATATCATTACTGGAGAAGAAACAACAGCGGAAGAGCGTCAGACATCCTTCCATGAAATGATGGAAATTGCTCTGGATACGATTATTCAATAATTGCCGGAATGATATTTCATCACCGGCAGCTGCTCGTGCAAGCTTTCTTTTCATATGTTACAGACTATGGTAAAATAACAGAAAATTGATGCGTTGCTCAGGAAGGAAGAACCCTCATCCATGACTTTATTAACGAATTTCCCATTATGGGCTGCTCTCGCTGCCATTGTATTTGCACAAGTTATAAAAATACCTATTAAACTGATTTTTACCAAAGAATTTCAGCCCGGACTTGCCTTCAGTACAGGAGGTATGCCAAGCAGCCATTCTGCAGCGGTTACTTCCTTAGCTACCGCTGTCGGTATCGCAGAAGGAGTATCATCCAGTGTGTTTGCACTTGCTTGTATATTCAGTGTTATTACCATGTTTGATGCTTCCGGAGTTCGCAGACAGGCCGGTGAACAAGCCATTGTGATTAATCAGCTCGTCCGTGATTTCCAATTAATCACAAACAGTGCCAAAGACTGGAGCAAAAAGAAAGAAAATGAAAAAAAGCAGGAACTCAAAGAATTACTGGGCCATCAGCCGATAGAAGTATTTTTCGGTGCAATCACAGGAATTATCATTGCCTTCTCTCTGGCGCCGCTTTTTTCTTACTAATTATAAAGAAGAACAACGCTTCCCTATAAGCATTGTTCTTCTTTTTTATATAATAACATTTTAAAACATCTGGTAACCGCTTTTTCGTAAAAACCGGATTACATAACCGGATACAATTGTTCCGATAAAACCGGCTAATAAAATCACAATATCAGCAACAGTTAAGCCGACAATCCGGTCTCCAAGTGCTGAAAAAGATTCTTCCGGGCTTGTAAAATAGCTGAAAAAAGACACATTATCTATGATAAAAATCATAATAATCGGATATAAGCATGCCATCAGCCATGTTTTTCTTAATAACATATTTAATATAAAAGCAACACCAAAAAAGATAACAAAATATAATATAACAGAAACAACTAATTGAACCATTTTTTCCCTCCGTCCTTACCAAGGATGCATACAAAGCACATTTTATCTTAAAATAGCAAAAAAGCAAAGCAGCATTTGCTAACCTTTGCTTTTTTGTCAATTTATTATTGAAAATATGAGAATACAACAACGTATCATTTGCATTCACTTTCCTTGTAAATGATAAGAAAGAAACAGCCTGGATTATTCCTCTATAACAAATGGAAGTGCCCTTTTTTCAGCAGCAATTGCCATCCGCCTAGTTGATATAGATAATGGTTGTCATGTATTCGTTTGACTACCACCGCTTTCCAGCCAAATACCCTTCTATTCTGTACAGTTGCCACACCATCATCTCTTCCTAAGGTTGCAAACATCCCCTGTTTCACTGGCCGGCAAGACGTCAGTTCTTTATTTCTCAGTCTGGAAGCAATATTTTTTGCAGTAACAGCCGCCTCTTCAATTGCTTTTTTCGCTGTCGGAGAAATTTCTTCTCCATTTTCATTCGTAACATAAGCAGATTCCCCAACGACAAATATCGAATCATCTATTGTAGAAAGCATATTAGAGTGTACTTCGATTTTTTTATTTTTCAAAGCAAGTCCCGCTTTTTCAAATACCGGGTTCGCTTGTACGCCTCCCGTCCAAATAAAGGTATGCGTAGGGATTTTGCGCTCAGTTTCCTCTGTTTCATAAATGACTTTATTGTCCTGATAAGCTTTCAATTGATCGGAGTGTATAATCTCCACTCCCCTGGATTGTAAAGAAGTGGCTGCATAATGTTCCAATTCTTTATCAAATCCCGGCAAAAGAGAATTCTTTTCTGCAAGCATATATAAACGTACCTGCGTTTTTTCAATATCAAATTCCCTGCATATATCTGGTATTTGGTGAACCAATTCTCCGGCAAATTCAACTCCGAGAATCCCTCCGCCGCCAATCACAATATTTAATTTACTGTCATCCTTCTTATCAGCATTCGCATAGCTGGCAAAATTGTACTCGATATGTTCACGGACAAAACGGGCGCTGTTAATATCCGTAATCGAATAAGCATGCTCTTCCAGCCCCGGAATTCCCTCAGCTCTCGGCTCAAAACCAAGACCGATAACGAGCAAATCATAATGCAGTTCTCTATTTTTTAATCTTACCTTTTTAGCATCTCTTTTAATTGACATAACGTCATCTATGATAAAATTTATTTTTGAACGATTAATGATATCTTTGATTTTTATTTTGGAGCGGTCCTGATGCAGCGTACCAGCAGCATTTTCATGCAGACAGCTTGCCTGAAAATGATAGTCATATTTATGAACTAATGTAATCTCTGCTTCATTCTGCCTCAGCTGCTTCTGAAGTTTTACTGCTGTCATTATACCTCCATAACCCGCTCCTAGTATTACAATATGCGGTTTATTCATGGTTTTCCACGACTCCTATTCATTATTATCATTCGTATGAAACATGCGTAATAGAACGTATTTTGTCATATAAATAACTTCATTTTGTAATCAAACTGTAATAATACTAACCTATCTTAAATGCTGCCATCAAAAATAGCAAGTTTAAAAATCTCTATTTTATCTGCAGGGATAGAAAGAATATAGACATCTCTCTTTTTCACAGTTCTTTTAAAGCGATATAATTCAAACCAAAACGAGTTTATGATACCATAGAAATGGTAAACGTATAGATAGAAAAGAGGTATCGTATGGAGAAAGTTTTTGATGTAACCATCATTGGAGCTGGACCTGCTGGTTTGTTCACTGCCTTTTACGGCGGTATGCGTCAAGCCAGTGTTAAGATAATAGAAAGCCTTCCTCATACTGGAGGGCAGTTAACGGCATTATACCCGGAGAAATATATATATGACGTTGCAGGATTTCCTAAAGTTCGTGCGCAGGAGCTTATCGATCAATTAGAGGAACAGGCAAATTTATTCGACCCTGAAATTGTGCTTGGTCAGGCGATTGAAACAGTAGAACGCTTAGAAGATGATAGTTTTCGTTTGGTGTCCAATACCGGGGAAGAACATTTTACAAAAACAATGATCATCACTGCCGGTAACGGCGCATTTCAGCCGAGAAGATTGAATGTAGGCGATAGTGAAGCATTCGAGGGAACAAACTTACATTACTATGTGACAGATATGAGCAAATATAAGAATAAGCATGTTGCCATTTTAGGCGGCGGAGATTCAGCGGTAGATTGGGCATTGATGCTGGAGCAAGTGGCTTCGAAAGTAACATTGATTCACCGGCGTGATCAATTCCGGGCACATGAACATAGTGTTGAGCAATTAGAAGCATCTACGGTGGAAAGACTAACCCCTTATGCTCCTACAGCAATTGTCGCAGGCACCCATATTGAAAAACTTATTCTGCAGAAAATAAAAGAAGACGAACTGGTTGAATTAGAAGTAGATGACGTCATTTGCAGTTATGGATTTGTATCCAGTCTCGGACCGATTAAAGATTGGGGATTGGAAATCGAAAAAAATAGTATTGTGGTTAACTCAAAAATGGAAACCAATATTCCGGGAATATATGCCGCTGGAGATGTTTGTACGTATGATGGCAAGGTGAAGCTGATTGCGACAGGATTTGGTGAAGGACCGACAGCGGTTAATAATGCAAAAAATTACTTGGATCCAAAAGCAAGAATACAGCCGAAGCACTCTACTGCGATGTTTTAAGAAGGTTTGCACAAAAGATTGGCAAAGATATACTGCCAATCTTTTTTCGTGAACTTTTTTAAACGGTTCATTACGGGTCCATTCATGAGGCAGGCTGTTAGTTGAATTATATCTAAATACAACCTTCCAAACAAGCAGGAACTGCAGAAGCCAAATCTCTTCAACTGGAAGCTCGCAGGTAAAAAAGAGAACTTCCAGTTTTGTATCTATCCGCACAGAAAAAGTCACCCAGATTTACGCTTCATTTATTTTCATGTTTCAACTTCTTAATCTCTTCCACCTCTAAGCCTGTTTTTTTAGCTATAAGTTCCGGAGAAAGAACGTCTAATAGGTCTTTAGCAATTTTAATTCTTTCTTTTTGTTGAGCATTCTGTTGCGCTTTTTCTACCGCTCTTTCTACCGCTTCTTTTTTCTCTTCCTCAAAGGCTCTGCCTACTTTTGTCATTCTTAACCACTCCTTTACTTGTTTAGCATATTCTTCATCAATAAACTTATCCGTAGATGTCAGAATTCCTGCTATAGCTTGTACCTGCTGGTTATCATCTTCTATTTCTTTAGCTGTCTCAATAGAATCATGTATGACATCATCTCGATTTCTTTCGCTCTTCATCAAAGGAAGGATGCTCAACTTGAATAAATCATCCTGTGTTAATTGCTGCTCATTTCTTATTTTATTCTTTATATTTTCCAAAGTTTCATCACCGTTAAATTGGTATAATAAAACGGGATTGGAATTGATTTTTAAATCCCCTATACTTAATTCATTTTTTGTGCTGGTAACTTCACTCGTATATACGACAACAATTCGTATCCTTCTTACCTGCTTTTCTTTCTGAAAATATCTTTGAGAGATTCTGTGCACATACCTTATATACTTTAGATGATTTTCAACATAATTATTATCACTTTCGTACTCTAACATTAAAACAGAATCGTCTTCCAATTGAAAGACTGTATCAGACCGTTTTTCATTCGCGGTAACCTCTGGAAATTCGTTTGGCAATAATCTTTTGATTCTTGGTAAATTTTTCACTCCTAAAACATCCAGTGTCGAATTTTGATACAAATCACTTAAATATTTAAACAAAATATCCTTGTTCTGATATGCTATACCTTCTGACACTTATCATCATCCTTTACCATTATTATAACATACTCAAATATAAATCAGATCATGTTCTTATTCATTCTCTGTGTACAGAAGTTCTAAAGAAAAAAGCCTTCCCAAAAATTTATATTTTCAACATAAACTGCTTGGAAAGGCTTATCATTTTCAACCTTGATTTTTTATTTCTACATTTGTCACGATTATTTTATTTTCATTCTTACACATCAAATGGATGGCACCTATTAACAATCGCCCGGCGCGCCAGCATTCTGTTCCGTACGGAAGGAAGAACCGCACCCGCAAGATACGATGGCATTCGGATTATCGATGCTAAATCCGCCGCCCATCATATTTTCTTTATAATCAATCTTTGTTCCTTCAATAATCGGAATATCCTGATTGAAAAAGACCATTGGTATCTCATTGATGGTTTCAATAACATCCAATTCTTCATTCACTTCATCCGCAAAACCTAACGAATACGACAGACCGCTGCATCCTCCTCCTTTTATACCAAAACGGAGCAATGCATCTCCCGGCTCATCCTTTATCATTTCTTTAATCTGTGCACTCGCACGATCAGTCAGTTCAATAATCATCTTCTGAACCTCCTTTTCTTTGTAGATCCATAAAAGTTCAAAATGAAAATAAAAGCATGCTTTGAAAAAAAGCTCTAATCTTTTATCCATCTTCTTTAAACATATATTCTAATTTCAGTATACACTTGTACTTGTCAGAATCAAGTAATTGATTTTATGCGTTAAAAATTCCTGAAGCAATCGTCTCTGCGCCGCCGGTCATCCAGATGTGCCCGTCTTCTTTCCACTCAATCATTAAATCGCCGCCGGCTAAATGAACAACAATTTGTTTTCCTTTGGTTACTTTATCATTCAGCGTTGCTGCAACAACAGCTGCACACGCACCCGTTCCGCATGCTTCGGTAACGCCTGATCCGCGCTCCCAGACACGAAAATGGATTTCCTCATCTGATACAATTTCAATAAACTCTGTATTAACGCCCTCAGGAAAGCGTTCATCCTTTTCGATAATCGGGCCGAGTGTGGTCAGCGGAGCTTCGTCAATTGCATCCACCACTGTGATCACATGCGGATTTCCCATGGAAACAGCTGTCACTTGTAAGGTCGTGTCTGCCACTGGGAAAGGTTCGTCAATAACAGTTGTACCTGCTTCACCAAGCATCGGAATCTGTTCTCTTTGTAAAATAGGTTCTCCCATATCAATGGTTACTTTTTCTACTTCTTGTCCGCTATTCTTATGAACAATAGCTTGCACAATATTTGCTTTTGTCTGGATTGTAAATTCTGATTTTTTTACAATGCCTGTTTCATAGGCGTATTTTGCCGTACAGCGCAGTCCGTTCCCGCAGTTCATTCCTTCCGAACCGTCCTTATTAAAAATACGCATGCCGACATCTGCTGTTTCTGCAGGATGTATCAGAATCATCCCGTCTGAACCGATGCCTGTATTCTGGTTCGACATTTTAACAGCCAGTTCAGACAGCCTATCCTCAGGCAATTCGGTATGGAAAAGGTCAATATAAATATAATTATTTCCCAGGCCATGCATTTTGGTAAAAGGTATTTTCATCTGCTATTCTCCTTCTGCTCCGCTTTCTTTTACGGGTAATCCCTGCTGTTCCAGTGCATGATAAATTGGTTTTAAACGCGGGATACCTTCAGCTGCCATTGTATCATTTATCCAAACGATCGGATAAAAAAGGTCCTCCTCTATTATTTTATCCACATAGGTCTGTTCTGCAAGGTCTGGTTGTGGTTGGTTGATATCAATATAACGATATTGAACATCGTCTGTAACATACTTTCTTCCAATTGCTGCCTGGAGCCATTCATACGTGTCTTTGGAGCTTGGCGCACCGACACAGCTTGCACAGATTTGTTCACTTCCATAGACAGTTATCGTTACAGCAGGCATTTTACACACTCCCCTCCCTAAACGCTATCATCCTCTATACGAATCATTTTACAAAATAAACGGAAAAAGATAAAATAAAATTAACTTACTAATTGAAAATCATTTTCAACTAGATTTTTACGCTAAACTGCGTTATAATAAATTTGCGGGAAAGGAGTAGGTTAATATGCAAGAGCAAGTACAAGAAGTATTAAGCAAGCTTCGTCCATTTTTATTGCGTGATGGTGGAGACGTCGAATTAATTGACGTTGATGATGATGGTGTTGTTTTATTGCGCCTTATGGGAGCATGCGGCAATTGCCCGAGCTCAACCATTACCTTAAAAGCAGGAATTGAACGTGCATTGATGGCGGAAGTTCCTGGCGTATCAGAAATCGAACAGGTTTTTTAATTCTTATTCATATAAAACGGAGTGTGTTCTGCTGTTTCACAGAAACCCTCCGTTTTTATTTACCGCGAAAAACACCGATAGACTCACAGTTTAAATAATGATTTTTATATTTCTATTCTTCAAATCAACTGCACCCCTTCTATGGGAGAAAATCCAATCTCCCACAGAACTTGCCTTTATGAAATCGGTGTTATTGCTTCTTTTCCGCTGACAACCGCCTCGATATTATCCATACACAGATGAATCATTTTCGTTCTTGTTTCTACACTGGCTGATCCAATATGCGGAAGACATACAGCATTCTTTAAACCGACCAATGGATGATCTGCCCCAATCGGCTCTTCCTCAAAGACATCCAGTCCTGCAGACCGGATTTCTCCTGTTTGAAGTGCATGCACTAACGCTTCTTCATCCACTACTTTTCCACGCGAAATATTGACAAAGACAGCGCTTGATTTCATTTTTTCAAAAGCAGTCTGATTAAACATTTTATCCGTTTCCGCTGTATGCGGGACAACCGTTACAATAAAATCAGAAGTCTGAAGCAGTTCATCGAAATCGACATATGTTGCATGCAATCGTTCTTCTGCGTCTTTTTTGCGGGAGCGGTTATGGTATTGAATATTCATATCAAATCCAGCCGCACGCTTGGCTATCCCCTCTCCAATTCTGCCCATACCGACAATTCCCAGTGTTTTTCCTTGAATGTCTGTTCCAGCAAAGTAAAACGGCGCCCATGATTGCCATTGATCCTGCTTCACCCAATCATTTGCTTCTGTTAATCTTCTGGCAGCAGCCATCATCAATAAAAAACCTAAATCTGCCGTTGTTTCTGATAAAACATCCGGTGTATTCGTTGCAACAACATCATGTGCTTTACATGCTGCAAGATCGATATTATCGTATCCGACAGCCATATTGGCGACCACCTTTAAATGCGGCGCTTGAGACAGCAGATCCTCATCAATCGTATCACTTAATACAGCAAATAACGCATCCGCATCAGCTACCTCTTGATAAAGCGTTTCTTTCGGTACGGCTTCCTCTTCCTTTTCCCACATCCGAATCTCTAACTGATCTTGGTATGCTTTGAGATATGTTGCATCAATTTTGCGTGTAATATAAACCTTTGGCTTGGACATATGCTGCTATTCTCCTTTCCATAACGAAACAAAGATTTCTATTTTTTTGTTTATTTGGACTTATAACCAGCTTATCATAGGAATCCGCCAATCGGAAACATCAACACCCACCGTTTCATAAAAACGTGCCAGTCTTCGTTCATATGTTTCTTGATGGTTTAATAATTGCTGCAACGCCCGAAAGTCCGGATATTGGAAAGCTCCCTCCAAAAAATCATATACATGTACTGGAAAAGATAACCTGGCAAAAATCAATCTCCATGCAAATACGGATAATGGCTGGTAGTTCTGATAATCATTTAAAAACTGATTTATTTCTGTATCTGATTTGTTTTGTAAATAAGCATACCGGATATACTCTGCAACATCACGTGTCGGATGATCATATACTAATTCATCCGTCCAAATAATCTTTTTTTCAGAACTGCTCCACCTGGAGAACCCGATGGTACTCTGATCGGTCTGTAAAATTCGCTGCTCCTTTTCACTTTCCCGCAAATACTGAATCGCATTCTCGCTGATTCCAACAATATAAGGCAACACATCCATCACTTCCGATAAATACTTGCTTGCCGTTTCTTCCTTTGCCTGCCTCGTTAATTCGCTTTCAAAAAAGGTAATTTTTTCTTCCCAAAGCTTTCTCCACTGTCCATAGCTCGAAATCATCTTTGGTTCGTATTGAAAACCGCTGCCGATACGATGGATGTCGCCCAGCATTTTTCCTGGGCTTTCCTTCCTGTATATCTGTGTACTATCCTCCAACACAAGCACCATCCACCATTCATTACCATAATTGGTGAACCATTCTCCATTTATATTTCGGACGGGATAAGCAACATGATAGATTCCGTTTTCTCTTAAAAAATAAGCTAATGTCGCTTGTTCCATTAATATCATTTCCTTGTTCCCGGCAGGAATGGTAAAATAATGATAATGCTCTTTTTGATAAGCTTCACGCTCTTCGATGAATTGCTTCCCTTCCACCTGGATGGCATATTGGCTGCGGAGCATTTCTGACATAGGCATCAACAAACTCCCCCTTATCGTATATATTAACTATATGAAGGAAAGGGCTATACAATCCTATTAAATCGAAAAAAGGTGTGTTTTAAAATGACAAAATATACAAGCAAAACAGAACTGGAAGTAAGAGCAAGACAACTTTTAAAAGAACGCGGCGTGAAAATAGAAGATATTGCAGAATTAGTGTATTATCTGCAATCAAAATATCATCAAGGTTTAACAATGGACACATGTCGTTATAATGTCAATCGGGTATTAACGAAAAGAGAAGTACAAAACGCTGTCATAACAGGTATTGAATTAGACATGCTGGCGGAGCAAAAACAACTCAGCGAACCGTTACAGGAGACGATCGCAATTGATGAAGGATTATACGGCATTGATGAAGTGATTGCCCTGTCCATTGTTAATGTTTACGGTTCTATCGGTTTTACAAACTTCGGTTACATCGATAAACAAAAACCAGGTATTTTAGAAAAATTAAATGATAAAAGCAGCGGAGAGATTCATACATTTTTAGATGATATCGTCGGCGCTGTAGCAGCTGCAGCATCCAGCCGTCTGGCTCATGGAGATGCAGAGAACGAGCATGAAGAGCTGGACGGATAAACCGGGCATTTTTAAATGAACATCACAGCAAGGATTGCGGACAAAAAGAAAGCATTCACTCTCCTGCATCAATAGGAGATGAATGCTTTCTTTTTACTCCATATTCCATTCTGATAAATTCTCGATAATATACGTCGGCTGTTTTTCTAAGGTGGAGAGCTCCTCTTTTTTGGTTACACCGGTATGGACAAATAAGGTATCCACTTCTGCATTGAATCCGGACTGAATGTCCGTTTGGTAATTATCCCCTACCATCAGCACATCTTCTTTCGGTAAACCAAGTACCTCCAGCGCTTCATTCATAATAATCGTATCCGGTTTACCGATAAAAACAGGATCCTGTTGTGTGCTAGTCTGAACCAATGCTGTAAAAGCCCCGTTCCCTGGCCCCATCCCATTTTCTGTAGGGATAGCATGATCCCGGTTGGTAGAGATAAAGGCTGCTCCATTTCGAATAGCAATACACGCTGTAGCCAGCTTATCATACGTAATATCTTTATCCATACCGACGACAACCGCATCAACATGGATAGCATCGACTAACTGAATCCCCTGCTTTTCTAACGCATCCTTCAGACCGCTCTGACCAATGCAATAGCAAGTTTCAATCAATTGGTCTTTTAAATAGTTCGCTGTAGCCATACTGCTTGTTACAACTTGATTCGCATTCGCCTGAATCCCTAAATGATTCAGTTTTTCAGCTACATCATGCGTACTTTTCGTAGAATTATTCGTTACAAATACATACGGTATATTTCTTTCTGCTAACCGCGTTATAAAAGGGGCCGCTTCCGGAATAACTTCATCCCCTTTGTACATGGTTCCATCTAAATCAATAAGATATCCTTTATATTTACTCACAATCGTACACCTCTATCTTGATATGACATTGCTGCATGGAGCGAATAAATTGATGACGCTTTTACTTATCGGATGCCCCGGTAATATACCATTGGCAGTACGTTTTCCCATCCACCAGCAACGACATTGTCTTTACTCTTTGATCCGGAAATAAGGATTCATACATTTCTTTTTCATGCTGACACATGATCGGATAATCCTTTGCCACTTCTAAAAAAGGACAGTGGAAATTATTTAATTGAAATCCTTCTCTTCCTTTATCCTCCACTTGAAACATATAACCGCTCCGGTTTTGCATATCTTTTAACGCAGCAATCTTCTCTTCTGTAGTGGAACATGCGTCTAAACGCTGTTTTAACTGTACTTTTTCTTTCGCAGATTGCTTTTGAAGCAAGTCATGGATAAGCTGGGTTCCCTGCAATGCTTCTAGATCATGAAGCAAATCTAAAGAAAGTTCTTTATAGCGGTCAGGAAAACTTTCCTGGCTTTTTTCGGTTAAGCGGTAGGTATGATAAGGACGGCCAATCTCTTTTTTATGTTGCTTCACTTCAATAAACGCTTCTTGCACAAGCGTATGAAGCTGCTTCCGTACAGCAGTCTCCGAAATCGTAAAGTGCTCCATCATCGCATCCATCGTTAACTCGCCTTGCTTTTTTAACAATTGGATAATCTTATCTTTCGTCGAGACACGTTTTCCCATCCGCTTAACCTCCCGTTTACACGCACTTTTTATTTATTCATAAAGGCATTCGCCACGCCCAGCTCATTTTGTAAATATATTTGAATCCGTTCCGAAAAAAGCGTGAATACATCCATGTTTTCCTGCATAAACTGCGCTAATTTCGGATGGTCTATATTCTGATAATCATGTACTAAAGGTTTACGCCAGTGAATAAGCTTTTTATAAACATCTTCTTCCGCTGCAGGAAGGACCTTTTCATCCACTAAAATGTCTATAATATCCTCATAACTTCCCGGGTCCCTCATAATAAAACCATCTATCATCATATTGCCAATATCCAGTACACCTTCTATAAAAACATGAGCCATGCGTTCTAAAGCAAGATGCTCTACTTTGCTGTTATAAGAATGACTTTGAAAAGTTTTTAAAATGTCATTCACAAATGTAAGGGTGTAATTTATTTTTTGCTGATCTACAAAATACATCATGATTCCCCCAAAAACGTCTATACTAAAGAATATTCAAATCACTACTATTATCATACCATATTTTTTAACGTTATTTCACTGGACTTTCTTGTTCAAAGCGAATCATGCTTTCTTTTTCAAAAAACATGGTATAGTAAGTTTAATACGTTTGAAGGGGTAAATGCGGATGGAAAAAAAACATATTTTAAAAATGGATGCAACGAGCATTGCGTCCGCCATAAAAAAGAAGCAACTGACCTCTGTGGAAGCTGTCACAGCTTTTATTGAGCAAATTAAAGCTGTTAATCCTTCCATCAATGCTGTTGTAGAAGATCGGTTTGCTAAAGCATTGCAAGAGGCGCAGGAAGCAGATCATTTGCTTCAAAATCAGACGCCTTCCGGTAAATTACATGGTGTGCCAATCAGTATCAAGGAATGTTTCCATGTGAAGGGGATGAAAACAACCGGCGGGCTGGAGCACAGGCAGGATCTTATTTATCAAGAAGATGCAGAAGTTGTCCGCCTGTTAAAAAAAGAAGGAGCCATTATTCTCGGGAAAACAAACACTCCGGCACTGTGCTTCTGCCAGGAAACAGATAATAAACTATACGGCAGAACCAATAACCCGTGGAATCTCAACAAAACCGCCGGAGGCTCAAGCGGCGGAGAAGGTGCTTTGCTCGCTGCCGGCGGTGCTCCAGTCGGAATTGGATCTGATATTGGCGGTTCGATTCGTTTTCCATCTCATTTTAACGGCGTGATCGGTTTCAAACCTGGAAAAGACACGGTCTCGACAGAAGGGCATTTTCCAGAAGTACAGCATGACCTGCAACAGCGTATGCTTACTGCCGGACCCATGGGAAAAACTGTAGCAGATATGCAGCTGATTTATGATATCATCGCTCCATCAGCACCCAAGTCCCAAACATTACATGCATTTAAAATGGAAATATTGCCAATCAATCTGGGTTACCCGCTCTCTACAAGAACAGGACAGTTATTAGAGGAACTGGAAAATTTCCTGGAGAGAATTTACAGTGTCCAGCAAATTATGCCGCCGTATTTCAGAGACAGCGCGTTAATTTGGCAGGAAATCATGTCGATCAACGGAAGCAAACTGGTGGAAGATGAAGCTTTCAATAATGACCGCTCCGGATTGGTACGTTCTTTCTTAAAAGAAAAACTGAGCCAGCGCACGAAAGTACATCCATATTTATCCTGGGCCATCATGGGGGCAAAAATGTTTAAGCCTTCTCAAAAAAGAGTCCGGGAAATCGCCGGCATTCTTCAGCAGGGAGATGAACTGCTGAAAACATATTTCGCCAAACGGCTGCTGATTCTGCCTGTTTATTATCAAGCAGCATCCGATCATGGTCAGGTTTTCAAAGAAATATTTTCTATCCGTAAAACCTATCTGCAATATATGCCTTATACCGCGTATGCCAATGTATGGGGGCTTCCTTCTCTGACAATACCCGCTGGAGAGGATGAAAACCATTTGCCGATCGGCATACAAATTATCAGCGGAAACGGCAATGAAGATGCCATTTTTCGGCTGGGTAAATTGCTTACAAAACGATTTCGGGGATATAAATTAGCCGAAGTGAATAATGGTAATTATTAAAAGTGTTATTCCCCCTCCTTCTGCACAAACTGAATCAGGAGGAGGGGAAAACTATGCCGAAAAAAGATTATCAAGAACTTTCAACTGTTCAAAAACAACATGACACCATCATTCCAGAAGAATTTCCAGAAGGATCATACGGTTCAGATATTCGGGAAAATGAACCCGTTTCCGGAAAATCAACCGATTGGGAAGAAGGACAGCACCGCTCAAGCGCCTTCACCTATGCCGATAAAGAGCAGCATAAAAAACTGCAGCGAAGAGCCCCCGGCGCACATCCCTTAGGAGAAAAAGATGAGTAGGTAACATTTTTATCAAAAAAAAGAAGTTCAAAAGCCCTTCTTATTCGGAGAAGATATTTTGAACTTCTTTATTTCTGCACTTTTTCCAATACAAAATAAGCACAGCCAAAATTACAATATTCGTAAATGTAATCCTCAAAGCAGCTGATTTTAGCATCGATTGGAGCCTTGGCATGATTATCATGATAAAACCCCTTTAACCGAAGCTGTTCATACGCCCAATCACCTACGATAAAATCGTATTTGGATAAAACCTCTGAATAGCGATCTTTGACAACTTCTGCCTCGAAGCCATTTTTATTTTCTTCAATCAGCTCATATGTTTTTCCATTTAATTCAATCATGAGAGGACATCCACTCCTTATTCATTATCCCTAGTTTATCATAGAATCCATTAGAAAAACCAGAAAAAATTACCTGCATGATTTGTGCCCTTTTTCCAAAACTAAGATGTAAGAAATAGACCTTAGAAAGGAGAAATATAAATATGAAAACAAAATTAGGCATTATTTTATTTAGTTTTGTTATACCGCTTGCTGCTTGTGCACCTAATCAAAATAACAGCGAACCTAACCCCTTAGATCCAAACAACAGAACGCCGGAAATGGAATCAGATACAAATGAGCCATCCCGGGATAAAATCGGTTTTGTACGTTACACCCAGGATGAATTTGATCAAAAAAATGCATCTGAACCGAAAGAAATCCGTATAGACAGGAACGAGACTGCTGAAATGATTACCAGCATCTTATTACAAAATCCGGATTTTGAAGAAGTAGCAACATTGGTAACGGATGAAGAAGCTTTAATCGCATTTAAAGCTTCCGATAATATATCAAAGGAAACCGCTATTGACAATGCAGAAAAAACAGCAAAGTCTATTCTGCCTGGATATTATACGATTCATGCTTCAAACAACACCAGTTTGATTCATAATATTGAAACGCTCCATTATTCTGTGATGGAAAATCAGAATACAGATATTAACCCGCTTGTACAGGAGATCGTCGATACGATGAAAAAAGATGATTAAAAGGACACTTATTTCCTAAGGAGGTGATTCAACTGGCAAAAAAACGCACAATTACAATCCTGGTGTTCTGTATTATTCTCTTTTGTCAACCAGCCTCTTTTGTACATGCTGAATCAGAAGATCACATCTATACAGAAAGAATGGCTTTATATAAAAAAGTGGAAAGCCTCACACAAGTACCTTGGTATTATTTTGCAGCAATGGATAATTACGAACGCAATACCCTCCCTTCCTCAGAAGACGAAAAAGTTATCTCTATCCAATTTGATGAGACAGAATGGTTTGGTCTGGGCAACGCCGCTCAATCCACCGAACAAGAAGTCATCCAGCAATTCGGAGGGGTCGGTAAAGACGGAAACGATGATAACCAGGCAGATCCCGATGATCCGGAAGATATTCTTCATACGATGGCACAGCATATATTAACATATGGTTTGGATAAAGATGATGTTAAAATTGCGCTCTGGCAGCATTATAAACGTGATTTGACCGTACAGACGATAATGAACACTGCTAAAGTATTTCAAAAGTTTGGCGATATTCATCTGACAGACCGGTCTTTCCCATTGGATACGGGATATAATTACAGTTACCGCAGTACTTGGGGAGACCGCCGCGGATTTGGCGGATTACGGATTCATGAAGGTACAGACATTTTTGCATCTTATGGCGTACCGGTGCATTCTACCACCTATGGTGTCGTGGAAATGATGGGGTGGAACTTATATGGAGGATGGCGTATCGGTATTCGTGATATTTATAATATTTATCACTACTATGCGCATATGAGCGGTTACGAAGATGAAATACAAGTGGGACAAGTCGTAAAACCTGGAGATGTATTGGGAAGTGTCGGTTCTACCGGTTACGGTCCGCCTGGGACATCTGGAAAATTTCCGCCGCATCTGCATTACGGAATGTATAAAGATAATGGATACAGCGAATTTTCATTTGATCCACATCCGTATATAAGAAAATGGGAACGAATGGATTAAAAAAATGGTGTGCATCTCTTTTACGTGCAGGATGCACACCATTTTTATATAGATTATACACCGTTAAACGTTTTCTCTTCCTTTCCGAATGGCATTCCAGATACTAGCTATTAGTCCGCCCCATATCACAAGGATACCGATAATCATGACAATAATTGCTGAAACGCTCATATCTATCTCCTCCTAATTATCATTATAATCAGATAATGAATCATCTGATTTCCATTTTGTTAATGCCAGGATAATTCCAAGCACGAGCACACCGATAACAACTGCCCAGCCTGAATAATTAATGAAGGCATTAGAGTAATTTTCATAATTACCGGATTCTGTATCAAATTCTCTTAGTAAATTCAACTTAAAGAGTCCAAACATCATATAGCCCATAACAATTGGTGTAATAACAGCTATACTGATCGTCCACCATGCACCTAAACGGATGTCCGAAATGTCATTGGCATGATTTTTAAGGACATTGGTTCTGCGCAGAATCCATGCTATCAGCACGACTTCCACCATACCTATCATAGCAACTCCGAACTGATTAATGAAATAATCGACATTATCTAAGAAATACATACCGCCCCGGGATGCATAAATTAAGGAAACCAGTGCTGCGAGGCCTCCGCCGATAAGAACCGCTTTGGAACGTGTAATTTTAAATTTATCTACTATTGCTGCCACGTACGCTTCCGTAATAGACATCAAAGAGGTAAGCCCGGCAAGTGTCAGCGATATAAAGAAAAACGCGCCGAACAAGCCATTAAATGCTGGCAATTCATTGATAATCGCCGGAAAAACAACGAAAGCAAGCCCTACTCCTCCGGCTACAACTTCTTCAATACTTACCCCGGCAGAAGAAGCCATGAATCCTAAAATTCCAAATACCCCAATTCCCGCTAACAATTCAAAACCGGAATTACCAAAACCAACGATAAACGCATTATTCGTTATATCTGATTTTTTAGGTAAATAACTGGAATACGTAATCATAATCGCAAATGCAATCGATAAGCTGAAGAAAATTTGGCCATAGGCAGCTATCCATACTCCCGGTGACAGGATTTGACTGAAATCAGGTGTAAAAAATGCATTCAATCCATCTAATGCTCCTGGTAATGTGACTGCTCTGATAACAATAATTAAAAATAAGATAAGAAGTAAAGGAATGAAAATGCGATTTGCCATCTCTATTCCTTTTTTAACTCCCCGGAATAGAATACCTAATACCAGCAGCCAAACAATAATTAACGGAATAAGCACACCTGGAACGAGGCCGCCGAATTGCCCGGGAATTTCTGCTAACTGCAGGTGCTCTCCAAATAAAAATGCTTCTGTATCTTCTCCCCAGGACTGATTAAACGAGAAAATAGAATAAGATATTGCCCAGGCAATAATCACAGAATAATACGTTGAAATTACAAATGCGACTAGGACAGCCCACCATCCGATAAATTCTGTTTTCTTATTCATTCTCCGAAATGTTAAAGGTGCAGAACCGCGATACTTCTGCCCCATGGTGAATTCCATAATTAAAATTGGAATACCGGCAGTCAGTAACGCAAATAAATAAGGAATAAAAAATGCTCCGCCGCCATTTTCATAAGCAACAGCTGGAAAACGCCATATATTTCCTAAACCAACCGCTGAACCGACAGCCGCTAAAATAAACCCCGCCCTTGTCCCCCACTGTGAACGTGTTTCCATTCATCATACCCCCTTTTAATAAATAGCCATAGCATGAAAGTAAGTTTTGAAAGCCGCTTCTCATTGCTTATAATAACGGTTTTCTTTATTCAAAAATTGATTTAAAAATAATAGCAAAAATCATTACTTTCAGACTATTTTAATTGTATTATATCCTTTCTGCCAGTTTTGTCAAATGTTATTATTTGGATTTGCCATGCCTTCCTTTGTTTGCTCCATGGCAAAGGCTTGGAATACTAAAATGTATTCCAAGCCTCCCATTATGATGCCTTCTTTTTTTCTTTAATAAATAATACATGCGTCAGCCAGATAATTCCTGCTAATAAAAGTATCGTCACACCTAATGCTATCCAGACAGAATGAGTGATTCCAATCACGCAGAAACCGATGAACGCCGCAAAAGCAGCGATAATAGCATAGGGAAGCTGAGTAAGAACATGATCGATATGATGTGCTCCTGCCCCCGTTGCAGATAAAACCGTTGTATCAGAAATTGGCGTACAATGGTCTCCAAAAACGGCTCCTGCAAGCACAGCTGCCAATGCAGGCAATAATAACGTCATATCCGTATTTGCCATGATTTCCACAGCGATGGGAAGCATAATACCAAAAGTTCCCCATGAAGACCCTGTTGCCAAGGCCATTAATCCCGCAATCAAGAACAAAATCGCCGGAAGAAAATCAGGTGAAACAGATGCGTTATTGACTACACCCGCCAAATAACTTCCTGTCTCCAATTCTCCAATAATCGCACCAATCATCCAGGCAAGAATTAAAATATTAATTGCCGGAATCATCGTCTTAAAACCTTCTATAAAAATCTGCTGTAACCTTGAACGCGGATGGCTTTGCTGGATATGAAAAATAACAGAAGCTATCACTGCTGCAATCCCGCCGATAATTAAGGAAAGGTTGACGTTTGTATTTGCAAAAGCGTCCAGAATAGATGCACTGCCTTCTGTTTCCATGATACCCGTTCCAACCATTGCAATGACTGTCACGGCAAATAATACGATAATCGGAACAATCAGATGAAAGATTTTCCCCTCTTCATGCGGGTCAAATACATCACTCAAATCGCCTGAAACTTGATTTCTTTTTGGATCCAGCAATGCTCCGTCTTCTTTTGCTCTTTTTTCATGTGTATACATGGAACCAATATCAAAATGGAAATACGCAACAATAAACACAAGAATAATAGAAGCAATCGCGTAAAAATTAAGTGGGATCATTTGTATAAATGCTTCCATCGGCTGAATATCTGTAATGCCATTCGCTACAAATAAACCGCCTAATAAGCCGATAATATATGCTCCCCAGCTGGATATCGGCGCGATGACCGTCACCGGCGCAGAACTGGAATCAATATAGTACGCCAGTTTTGCACGGGAAATTTTTTGCCGATCGGTAACAGGTCTGGCAATCTGACCTACTGCTAAACTATTAAAATAATCATCAATAAAAATAATCAATCCGGTAATGATAGTCATCACTTCCGCGCCAGTACGGGTCTTCACCCGTGCAAGCATCCAGTCTCCAAATGCTTTCGCTCCGCCGGAAGACTGTAAAAATGCAGTAAGCACCCCTAAGAATAGCAGAAAAAGAATGAGTAATATATTGCCGGTTACAAGCGCTCCATCTGCATAAAAAATCGTGTAAAATACGGTCCATATTTCCTGGATGGTTCCCCATATATGAAAATCATTTAATAATAATGCTCCAACCAAAATACCTGTGCCAATAGAAATAAGCACTTTTCTTGTTGCGATCACTAATATCAGCATGACAACTGCAGGCAAAAGTGACCAATACGTAGCTTCCATGTTTAAACCCCCATCTATTCATTTCCTGTATCTTCAAATCATGCATAAAGGTAATCATACAGCATGGCATCATGAGCCAATATCTTTTTTTAACCTATGCATGAACTGTGTCGAAAAAAGAAGGCAGACAGGGATATTCACACTTCTCCACGGTTCGTACGATTATACAAATTTCCCTGTAAACGCAAAAAAACAATGATAGAAAATAACCTACCATTGTTTCAACAATTCACGTTATCCTCCATTTCGATCAATAGTTCTCCATGTAATGTTTTTTACATGACAGCATATAACTTTTTCAGTTACATGCCAGCAATATAAAGTAAGACTCCTCTATATGCTTCGGCAAACCAACCTTTTCCCAGCTTTCCCTGTTGTCATTCTCCAGCCGGGTACTTATCTGATTTGCACCTCTACCTCACCGATCTGTTAGGTATTATTCAAATGTCTATTTTAATAGCTTCTGCGCCCATTTGTACTATACTACATATTTACTCCCTCTGCAAATCCTCTTTTGGAATAGCAATATCCGGCGTGTTTCCGTCCCCTCCGTAAAAATCAGGCACTTTCCCCATAATGGCTCCTCCATCTAAATATAATTCCGTATGTACCGTTCTTACTTCGGAAGTAAAAGGCACGATAATTTGTACATCAGCTTCGACATTAATATATAAAGACACCCAGGCTCCGTTAATGCCAAACTCTTCTTCCTCACTGACCACGTTCGTCCGGACCGCTCCGATTACTTCCATATTAATCGGTATTCTTGGCCCTAAATTAGCCAGTACAGAATTTCCAGTTACTTGCCCTAATGGAATCTCAATTAATGTTGGATCTATTTCAGCTCTTCCTTCTGCACCGCCTTCATATTCAGATGGCTCTTGCAGATTATGATCAAATTCAAGCTGCTCTCCCCGATTTACATGAGCAAAAAACTCCTCCACCCGGTCAGTAGCAACCCGATTAATTTCACTGATAATTGCCGGATCCCTGTTATATGTTACCAAATTCCCTTCGTTATCATATGTGATGTTAAGAATATCATCAAATCCATATTCCTCTACATAATATACAGCTGTATTAATCGCTCTTGTAGCAAATTCATCTGCTCTTCTTTCCGCTATATCAATTACGATTGGTTCAATCTTCACGTTAATTAAATAAAAACTGAAACCAACCGCAGCAAAAAATAAAATAAAAGTCAACACTAGAACAGAGCGTCGAGATGGAGGTATTCTTCTTTTTCGGCTTTTTCGATAGCGGTATCGCTTTTTAAATTTCAACACAACGACCCCCTTCTTCATAATTTATGCAAGGATTGAAGGAGATTAGAACTGAAGTCTTTTTCATTCTTATTCAAATTTATTCGACTGCATTAAAAAACACTTCTTCTGTTTCATATCCGAAACAAAAGAAGTGCCTCCCAAGTGTATTATGATATTTTAAGCAATGCTTCTTTCCCTGTCATTCCAACTTCCCAACCATGCTCTTTGGATGCGTCCGTTACTTTTTGCAACGGCGCATGCAGCAACTGGTCAATGGTTCGTACTCCCATTGCCCGCCCGGCAATGACATTTCTTTCTTTCAGTTTAGGTATTTCATTAAAAATGTCCACATCAAGCGCTGCGCACATAATATATCCGACATCATTACTAATGGTCAATAAAGTCGTTTGCGGCAATTCTACACTCACTGCAGTAAAAATAATCCCATCCACCTCAAGAGGTTCTACCGTAATCATTATAAAAGCCCCCTCTGTTTTTCTCTCGTGATAAGTGTATGCAGAGGGGAAGCAGAACGTCACAGGCAGACCCAGAAATATCTTAATGCTGTTTCACAGCGTAAGCCAGCAGATCACGTAAAAATTCCGGGACGAAATATTGCTTTTTCGCAGAACGGGAGATTTCCGGCAAAAACTGTCCAAAAGTAAACGTATCTGCAGTGGCAACATAATACACTTTATCCGGATGGATTGGATACCCATCTTCCGCATAGACCTGTTTCACATAGATCTCCCCATTGCGATGAGAAGCCGTCTCCACTTGAATACCAGAGAAAATCATCTTTCCTAAAATCTCTCCCCGGAATCCAAAACCTTTTAATTTCAATTCTGTGAAAGCAGGAGACAAGGCAGCTCTGACGGTTTCCACGATTTGATCTCCTTTTAAATCGACCAGAACAGGATTAATGGGATGCGGACAGATACGGTGAATATCCCCTTTGGTAATCGGCCCTGCCGGCAGTGAATGTAATAACACACCAGCATTCAGCATGGAAATATCCGCATTGGTCCACCTTCGCAGAACTTTGGTTAAAGATTGGATAATCGGTGTCTCTGCGAACCATTTTACCTCCAGAGGCTGTTCCACATTTGCTACCACTTGATTCAAATAATGGTTGGCCTGTTCCGATAATTGTTGTAACTGTGCTTCTGTTTCCAGATCCTTCGCACTATCATGCAAACCGACGGCATCTGCTCTTTTGGAAATAACTTTTTGTTTCTCATGATTCCAGATAAGCTCTACTTCACCGGCATAGTAGCAGTGCTTTCCAGCAGCTGTGATCAAGGTCTGATTTACTACTTCCCCTTCTTCCAATAGGTGGTGCGTATGCCCGCCGATAATGACATCAATATCCGGATAGCGCCGGGAGATTTCTTGATCCACGGAAATCCCCAAATGAGAAAGGAGAACAATGATATCCGATTGTTTTTTTAATTCCTCTAAATAGCGGTCTATCATGTCAAATTCATTTTCCACATGCCATCCAAGCAGATCATAAAATGCATTAAACGGCGCTGTCAGTCCAAAAAATCCTATCCGGACACCGCTTTTGGTTGTTAATAGATGCATCCGTTTTAACCAAAATGGTGTAAAATCATCCCTGCTGAATAAATTACTGCAAACGACCTGAAAGTCAGCCTGGTCATACAGTCGATACAATTCTTGATGGGACAAGGTAATTCCTTCATTATTTCCCAGCGTGACGATATCATAATCTGCTTCATTCAGCAGCTCCACATTAGCCAGACCGCTGGATGCTTCCGTCACTGGATGAGAACGGTCAACATGATCCCCGATATCCACCGTAAAGTAAGCTTCCTTCCTTTCTTCTCTTAATCCCCGTTTCTCTTTTAAAAAAGCCGCTACTCTTGGCCATTGTCCAAAATTACTATGCAAATCATTGGTATAGTAAAGGTAAATTTTCTCATCTTTCATATTCCAACGCTCCTAACCAATTCCTTGTAAAATCATACGAATTCCCATGATAATCAATAAAATCCGCAAAAACAGCTCTAATAAGGAGCTAGAAATCTTTTGATTTATTAATGCGCCAATCTTGCCGCCAATCCACGCACCCGGTATAAAGAACAGGACATACGCCCATGCGACATTGCCGAGCGCTACATGGGCGATACTTCCAAACAAGCTGACGAAAATAATCATAAACATGGATGTCGCTGTGGCAATATGGGCAGGGAATCCAAAAACAAGCAGCATAACCGGCACCATAATAGCTCCTCCGCCTATACCAAAAAAGCCTGACAGCATCCCGACAATGAACGCAATGATCAACGCAGGAACAGCCCGAATGTTATATGTATACACTTGCGACCCTAATTTTGCTTGACGGGCCCCTTTTTCTGATATATCTACCTTTTTGGGCTGTATGCCTCTTAATTGCCGATAAAAAAGGATTGCTGCGATCAATATAATTAATATGCCAAAATAAATATAAAAAGTATTTGCCTGCACAAATTGATTCAGCCAAGCTCCGCACATACTTCCCGGGATGCTGCCAATCAAAAAGAGACCGCCAGCTTTATAATCAATCCGTTTTGTTTTTGCAAAAGATAACGCCGAGGAAATACCTGTAAAGAACATAACAAATAAAGACATAGCTACCACTGTTTGGGGTGTAACCCATTCAAAGCCTTCGATATTTCCACTTGCAAGAAAAAGCAATGGAATTAAAACCACTCCGCCGCCAAGTCCAGCTAGACTTCCTACAAAAGCTGCCAACATAGCGATAGTGAAACAAATCATAATAACTAATAACAATCTGCGCACACCTTCTTTCTATATGTCATCATACCATATTGTTAAAGAGATGAAAGGAATCGGGATTTTTCTGCTATGCAAAAGAAGGATACTTCCTGTCGGACAGCACCCTTCTCTTCTATCCATATTTTGTATTTACACTAGCTTATGTCCGCAATTCCCGCAAAAATTCATTCCTTGTGTTTTATTTCCGCAATTCGGGCAGAAATTCGGAATCGTACTGCTTCTGTCATTGTCCGAAACAGGTGGTTGGTTGCCGTTCTGTTGATTTTGTTGCTGATTCTGGTTCTGTTGTCCAGGTTGATTTTGCTGCCCGCCTTGATTGGGCTGCTGTTGCTGATTGCCGGTACTTTGCTCGTTCGCACCGCTCATCATTTCTTTCGCCATATTCATTCCCATCATCATTCCGGCCATGTCCGTTGCCGAATTACCACCTTCTGAATTCCCGGAAGCAATCGCATCCGTCATAGCGACATCTTTATAACGGCCCATATCGCCAATCATGCCGTGTGACGCGGTTTTGGTAATCATATCCTGAATTTCTTTTGGATAATTAAAGCTCATAATTTGAAAACCGGTAATCTCAAAGCCATCCTTATTGACCTGCATATCCAAGTCTTCTCTAATCCCTTCACCGATTTCAAAGGAATTCGCCTGCAAATTAAACATATCCTTGCCTTCTCTAGTAATCCACTTCATTAATAATTGGTCTAAAATCGCAGTGATACGCAGCCGGATATCTTCTACAAGGTAACTATCTTTCACCCCGGCAATATTATCAATTAATTTCACATAATCTTTGACAGTGAATTGAAACGTTCCGTTCGCCCGGATTGGTATTCCGCCAGGCAGCTGCTGGGAAGGGATATTTATCGCATTCTTCGTCCCCCACTTCACGGTGAACTCTTTTGTATTGACAAACAGCACTTCTACCCGCATTCCACTGTTAAATCCAAATTTAAAACCTTTCAGCGTGGATAAGAAAGGAATAATATCCGAGTCAATTTCATACTCACCCTCCTCTTTAAAAACGCCCTCTATTTTTCCCTGATCAAAAAAGATCGCATCCTGCCCGGGGCGAATAATGAGTTTACTTCCTTTTTTCACCTCGTTGTTATTCCATTTCCAGAAAATCATGTCATCACGAAATTCATCCCATTCGACAACATTTGCCATCTGTCCTCTAAAAAAGCCCATCATGCTTTTCATCCTTTCTATATTTTCGATACCTTTTATTTCAAACCATCATTAAAATTTCGCCCGTCCGGAAGATCGGGAGTGTCCGCCGCCAGTCATTCTGCCACCGCCTCCGCGTCCCCCGCCAGAGTTCTTTTGAATTTTCGTTTTTGTCACGGATTTTCGTAAATATCTGTCTGATTTACTTTTTACACGAGAATTATCCGCATCCAGATACGTACTTGCATTTGTAGTCACGCGTCCGCCCATATTAAAAATCATGGAGCCGACGATAGCACCTCCAATTATAACAGCCGCCAGCAAATGAAACCACGTTTGCAAAAAAATACTGTCAGGATTGATCATTGGGTTTACGCCCATATACTGCTCTACCTTCTCAAAATACAGTAAACTGGCATCATAAAAATCACCATTTGCTAAATCAGGAACTAAATCATCTGCAAGCTGTTGTGCACGATCAGAATCCACATATTCTTCTCCTTTATAAAAACCGCCAATTGCAACGTCATTATCTCCAGGGCCACCTGAAAAATCTAAACCCATCATAACGGTATCGCCATGTTCCTTATCGTAACCAGGCCCCTGCTCATCGTAAAAATCATCTATATAATCATCTATATCTGCGGAGTCTGACTCATCCTTTGTCAAAATAAGAATATCAATCTCGTTCTCTTCACTATACTCCGCTGCTCGTTGTTCCAAATCTGTACGTTCATTTTCCGTAAATATGTCTGCATTATCATAAATATATTGTTTTTCCGCAAAAACTGCAGGCACAACAAAGAAAGATATAAGTACGAATATACTGGCAAGAAGGATATATTTTCTCATAGAATATCACCGCCCAGCATGATTGCGATTGCTTTCATTAAAACAAACGAACCGCCGGCAATGCTGGAAAACCAGATTGCTGCCTTCGAATAGCTCAGCGGTGGCTTGCCGACAATTTTTCCGGTCTGCCCATTCATTGCAAAGGTATGCTCTTGCTGGTCAAAATCATAATACACCATCCAGACAGGTAAAAGAACATAGTAGCTATTTGCCTGCTTCGTGCGAATATTTTTCTGCTGATAGCTGACAGAACTGTATCCCCGGATAGTTGAAGCAATATACGTATCCAGAAAACCTCTAATTTTTGCCTTCACCCGGTCAAATAATTCCTCATCTGTGTAATTATATTTTTCCGCTAAGTATCCTGCTAAATAAGGTGTTTTAAAACTTTCCAGCTTGTTATAATCATAGGGCTCCAGTTTATCCATCAACTCATCATTCATTTTTTCCGATGCATCGACAGGCACTTTTAAATAGCTGACATCGATGTCTCGATAGACACGGTAATACTTGGTTTCTGTATAACGATAATCTCCGCGCCGATACGTTCGTACTTTGGTTCCTGTTGCTTTGACATCGACATCGTTATCTAAATCATACATCCAAAACGGGACATACATTCCGGTGATATTTTTCACCCGGTCGGCTGTCATAAAACCTTTTGGCGTTAAACGGCCATTCTTACACCATTTTTTAAATGCTTGCATCGCTTCTTCTTTACTAATGGTAAAGGGAATCACTTTCGCCGGAGCCAAATCGCCCGACAAGCGATCCGCAAGAACTACCCCAGCCCCGCAAAAACTGCATGAGGTTGCTGTGGTATCTGCATCTGTCAAAACAACCGCCCCGCAATTTTCACAATGGTATTCTTTCGCTTCATCTGCTTCAAAAGATTGGGATATGTTCACGTCGTCATACGTATCAATATGCTCCGCATGACCGCAACTGTCACAAGCCAAACGTCCAGAACGACTATCATATTCCATATCCGCTCCGCAGCTGGGACATTTATAATGTACTAACATCCTTTTTCACCTCATTTTTCTGACCGCAATTCAAGCAATGCCTCTGCCTCCGCAAGCTCAAACTGAATCTTCTCTTCTTCTTCTGTTGTAAATTTCTCTATCTCTGCTTTATTTTTATTTGCTGATGCTTCTATTTCCAGCGCGTCCATTCGAGCAAAAGTTTCTGAAAAAATCTGGTTCATGCGCTCATAACTTTGCTGGAAAGGCACCAACTGTGCTTCTAAATCATATTTTTGATTTTGTAATTTTTCAATTTCTTTACGCGCTGTCTCTTGCTGCATTTGAAACCGGCTTTTTTCATGTGACTGCGCTGTTTTTTCCTTATACCTTTCAAATTTCTCGACAAGCCCTTGCTGTTCTAATATCTTTTCATCTGTTCTTGTAATGTTTATTTGCACGGTATCTATTTTGGCTTGCATCTCTCGCATCACTTTATCCATTTCCTTTTTGTGTTTTTGCAAGTTTTGCCTGTTCTGCTTCGTTTCCCGTTCGGATGAATAAAATCCTTTAAAAAAACGCACCCGCCTCATCCCTTCCTTACCTGTTTATATAATAGTACGAAAAAAATCGTGAAAGGTTTCACCAGCATTTTTTGGCACTTATCCGGAGCTAACCAATTACTTAAAAGGATACCTTATTTCCGCTCAGATTTCTAACTACTTTTTTTAAAATTTCGTTTTCTTTTACATTCTTGTAATATTTACCGTCTTTAGAAATGAAAATGAAATGAAAAAATCGCATAATTATCGAAAAATGCTGATATGTGACAGTTTCATTTATGTCGATTCATGTAATATAACTTAATAATTTGTTACCATTCTTTAAAAATGTGGTTATTGTCTTGTGATGTGTCTATGTTATGTTATACATAGTGAAAGATTGAAGTTCAGCAGGACATTTACTGGACAAAAATCAAGGTGTTTCGTTCGTAATCTACCATTCCATTCAATTTGTACTCCCCATAAAGCTATAATGGTAGATTTACGGACGAGCCACCGTGATGAAGTGAAATCTTCTACATAGGTTTCGTTTTTTCAAAACATTATATTACAATTCTTAAGGAGGAATTCTTTTGGCACCATCGAATCTTAGCGCAAAAAAATATGTTATTTCTACTGCATTTGCAACCACGCTTGCACTTACACCAGTAGTAGCTTCCAGCGTTTTTGCAAATGCGGGAGAAGGATCAACAGAAGGAGATATCACCTACGAAGAAAGTAGCCTCCCTGAAACACAAGAGGAACAGTCTTCTGAGGAACAAACACCTTCAGCTTCCGTTAATTCTAATTCTTCTCTTGTTCAGCAAGGTGATTCAGGGCAAGAGGTAGAAAACATACAAAGCAATCTGCAAAATCAAGGTTACTCTTCTAGTAATGTAGACGGTATTTTCGGAGACCTTACAGAGCAAGACGTAAGAGATTTCCAAGCTGATCAAGGTTTACAAGAGGATGGCATTGTTGGAGAGAATACTTCCAGTGCACTAGGAGGTTCTGTTGAATCAGGTTCAGATTCTGATTCTGATTCTGGAGAAGCTTCAGAACCTGAAACAAGTGAGGATGAAGCAACAGAAGAAGAATCTCAAGATGATATTGTTATTGAGGAAGTAAATAACGATGATTCTGGCGAAGATGAAGTTGGACCGCAAAATGAAGAAACAGCTTCAGCAAGCGGACAAGCTATCGCTGACGCAGCTGAAAGTGCCCTAGGCATCCCATATCAATTTGGAGCATATACGCCAGGAGATTCTAATCCTTCTGCATTAGACAGCAGCGGATTAATCAACTATACGTTTGACCAAGTAGGTATCGATGTTTCCCGTACACATAATGAGATGTGGGCAAATGACGGCGTACATGTAGATTCTCCAAGCGTTGGCGATGTAGTCTTCTTTGAAGGAACTTACGATACAGCTGGTGCATCTCACAGCGGAATCTATATTGGTAATAATCGTATGATTCATGCAAGCAGCGGCAACGGTCAAATGATGGAAGCTGATATAAATGCTGACTATTGGCAGCAGCATTATCTTGGAGCTAAATCTTTCAATTAATCATTTAAAAAACAAGCGCGATGATTTGCGCTTGTTTTTTTATATCTTCTTTTCTATCATTTTTGAAATACAAAATTTGATATAGACTTTTTAAATTTTTTGCGATATACTTGTCAACAATTTCTTAGAAGGGTTTCCGTTAAAAGAGGATAACGATTACTTTTACATAGAAAATTTTCAGATTAATACAATATTATTTGTTACATCGTTTTTATCTATCATTTTGTTTATTCATACGGAGAGACTACTAGCTGCCTATAGACAGTTGCAAAAGGATGTACGAAACAAATTACGGAGCCCTATTCTATTTTAGATTAGAGTAAGGGAGTATTTTATAACACATGAAAGCATTAATCCGTCTCAGTAATTTTTCGAATAAGTATTTTGCATTTATCACTATTTTAATCGCTGTGGCCGCATTCTTGATGCCCAGTGGGTTTAACTGGCTAAATAACATAATGACCATTTTGCTTGGAATCGTCATGTTTGGAATGGGGCTCACCATGACACCAAAAGATTTTAAATTGGTTTTAACCAAACCTGTACCTGTCATTATTGGTGTTATTCTGCAATTTACTATCATGCCATTACTTGCATTTGGAATTGCAAAACTTTTGAATTTACCGCCAGCTCTAGCAGCTGGAATTATTTTAGTAGGTTCTGTTCCTGGTGGTACGGCATCGAACGTCATGGTATATCTTGCTAAAGGAAATGTCGCATTATCCATTACGATGACATCCGTATCCACCATGCTGGCGCCGATTATGACACCGGTACTTTTGTACCTTCTAGCCGGGCAATGGATTCCAGTAGATCCATTTGCAATGTTCCTTTCCATCATTCAAGTGATCATTATTCCTATCGTTTTAGGAATTATTTTTCAAAGGTTCTTCCCAACAGCGGTTGGAAAAAGCATAGAAGTATTGCCGCTCATTTCGGTAATAGCTATCTCAGGTGTCGTAGCAGCCGTCGTTTCAGGGAATACAGAAAATATCGCATCTTCAGGTTTGCTCATTTTTGTAACGGTTCTCTTGCACAATTGGTCCGGACTGCTTCTTGGGTTTTTAGTTGCCACCCTATTGCGTTTTAATGAAGAAACAAGAAGAGCAATATCCATCGAAGTCGGCATTCAAAATGCTGGATTAGGCACCACCTTAGCGAGCGCTCATTTTGCAGCACAGCCATTGACCGCCTTGCCTGGCGCCATTGCAGTTGTGATGCACGTAATCAGCGGTTCGATCCTTGCATCTATCTGGTCAAGAATACCGTTGAAAAAGAAAAAATCAAACAAAAGAGAAATTGCTTAATTAATCAACTTTCGCATCTAAGAATAAGCATATACATCTTGCTGTTCCAGGATAAACAGACTCTCTATTATCATGCTTGCTTTTCGTTCAATCATCCTGCTATTTTTTGAACAGGATATGGTGTATAGCTTCCGCTCCGGCCAAGCCCTCCGCTTTCCGACGTACAACGGTTTTTGATGGGGCGAGTAACCGCAGTCCCAGGACGTACTAGTGCAGACGTTGCAACAACGGTTTTAATGGGGTGAGTAAGCGCAACCCCAGGACGTTGCGTTCTTAGTCTGCCATGGGGACGGCTTCAGCTAACTTGAAAAGAAGACCGCTTTTCAAGTGGATCTTCAGCTCGCCCTGCGATGCACACGAGGTGCAAGTGCAAGCGTTGTGACAGGAGTCACGGTTTTAGCTTGCAAACCACTTTGGAGTCTACGTGGTTGGCCTGCGCTCTAATAGGACGCTACAGCGTTTGGGAGAAATAACATCCTGATGAAGTGAAATGAAATAATAGCTTTTATGCACAGAAAGGAATGATTGCTGAACATTTTTACTATGCACCACGAAAAATGTGTTCTGTCTAATCTACTTTTGTCTGTTCAACTATTTCATATATTGAACACCCCACCAGCGGAGGCGGACCGTTTTGACTCCTGAGGGATCAGCACCCTCTGAAGATCCACTTTTGCCAAGCGCTCTTCTTGGCAAAAGTTAGCTGAAGAGCGTGCCCCTAGGAAAGCAAAACGGTCCGCCGCAGCGGTATTCTTACACCTTACCTACTTATCTGTGCTAACAGCTGTATAGAAGGAGCAATCATTCCTTGTCCTTGGAAAGGAAGACACTTTTTAACATACGAAAATTGAGTTAATTAAAAACAAAATCAAGAGGAGATTTACCAATTGAAGTATACAGATAACAATCTAACTATCCGGCCAATTGAAGAAAACGATCTGCCCCGTCTGTGGGAACTGATTTTTAAAGAAGAAAAACCAGAATGGAAAAAATGGGACGCCCCCTATTTTCCACACCAAGCAAAATCATATGAAACATTTCTATCCGAACAAGCGCACTGGGTAACTTCTGAAAAACACCGTGTGATTGAAATGGATGGCCATATCCGAGGTACTGTTTCTTATTATTGGGAACATGAACCCTCATATTGGCTGGAAATGGGCATTGTCTTACATGAAGCAGATTCCTGGGGAAAAGGAGTCGGCACCCGGGCTTTAAAATTATGGATAAATCACCTTTTTAATCAGTTACCGCTTGAGCGTGTCGGTTTAACAACATGGTCCGGTAATAAGCGGATGATTCGAGTTGCAGAAAAACTCGGCATGCAGATGGAAGCACGCATTCGCAAAGTCCGGTATTATAACGGAGAATACTATGACTCTATCCGCATGGGCATGCTGCGCGAGGAATGGGAACAACAGCATTATAATACATCTTAATATAAAAGACAGACCTGGTTTTCGAAGCAGGCCTGTCTTTTGCTCACTCTATTAGATATCCATTCAATTTATAAGACACCTTTTGTTATCTTCCCTAATACTTTATGAAGCAAATCTAAACTGAAAAAGAGTACAAAAATCACAATGACCGAAAACGCAGCATGACGGAGAAAAGTAAACGGAATAAAGCTGACCAGCCAATTTCCAACATAATACACAAGTACAAATGCCACCGCAACCGTGATAATATACGAAAGAATGATGCCGATGATTTGCATATAATCAAGTTTTGAATACGTTTCTTTCAACTCTTTTCTGTTTTTCCAAAAACCAGCTGCCAATAACATACCACTTAAAACAGAAAATATACCAGCCAAGAAACTCCATCTCTATTTCTATTGTATCTATTCTTGCTGCTTATCTAACTCATATCATGCCAACACACATCAACGTCTTCTGTTTGCTATGATAAGAAACAGAAACATAATAATGCCAGTATACATCGCAATCCATAAAAATGGAAAATAAGATAAACTGGATAAGGTTTCTTCTTCCCATTGAAATAACGGCTGCTGGGTAACTGTGGCCGGCGGCAGTATCCATGTGATGTATTTGATAGAAGCAGGTAAAGCATTGCGGATACCGAGTGCAGCAATCGAAAGAATGATCGTCAGAGCCAAGCCGCCATAAGCATTGATAGCACTTTCCATCATTCCTTTACTGAAAAAGGCAGCAACACAAACTCCGAGCATAGCTAAAAGCATATGATTGATAAAAGCTACGAAGCCAACATGAAAAGTGACAGAATCAGAAAACAGATTAAAAATAATGGGATAAAGAAATGCAAACACCGCCAACAGCAGCGCAATCAGCCAAACGGCGGTTAATTTTGCCACATAATACCGATAGCTGCTTCTTACATGTACCATCATCAGCTGCCTTTGTACATGCGAATCCAGCGACAAGACACTGATACATAACCAAGCAGATACGATAAACAAAAATAATGACGTAATCGCATAACTATCGACAATTGGATTCGGCTTGTATGTATAAAAAATGAAAATGAGCACCACAAAAGTCGAAATCGGCGGAAAATACTTATGGGAACGGATATAATCATGTAAGCTGTATTGGATAACTTCTTTCAAACAAACATCTCCTTCTATGTAAAACGACAAGACACCTTTATTGTTCTTCATCCCTTTTTAAATCGATATTGCCGACAGACTCCACACTTCCCTGCAATGCCAGAATTTTGGTCAGAATCTGATTACTATTTTCTGAACGGACAGATAACAATAGGTTGTCTTCCCGTTGTACTATATCCAATATTTCCTTCCATTCCTGTACATCGGTAACGTTTATCCCCTTCACTTCAATCTGTTTGATTACCTCTTTTTCCGATGCCTGTTCTTCTTGTAAATGTCCATCTTTGATGTAATAAGTATGGTCAACAACATTTTCAAAAGAGGAGGCTTCATGATAAGTTAATAATGTTGTTGTGCCCTGTTCTTTTAACTCACTCAGAATAGAGACGAATTCCTGCTGCGCGGGAAAATCCAGCCCGGATAAAGGTTCATCTAAAATCAATACATCCGGCTGCTGCAGGATAGCTTGCATAATACCTACCTTCTGGATATTCCCTTTAGATAACGTATTGATTCTGCGGTCACGCCATGTATGTAATTGGAACCGATGCAGTAATGACGCCATACGCTGTTTGAGCACAGCTTCCGGAATACCGTTTATCTTTCCGATATAATGCAAATATTCTTCCGGAGTAAAACGAAGATACTTCGGGAACCGTTCTGGCACATACCCTATCCGAATGTTCTTATCAACATATATGACCTGCCCTGCATCCGGGCGTTCAATTCCTGCTGCAATACGTAAAAAGGTGCTTTTCCCGCTGCCATTCCCGCCTAATAGAGCAATAATCTGTTTTTCTTTTACATGCAGGGAAACATCGCGTAATACATTTTTCTTTCCGTATGTTTTCTTGATATCTTTTAATGCTACGAGTTGATTCATACCCTTCTCCTTATCGTATTATTTGATTTATACCAAATATACATCTTAACATCTGAACTATTTCCTCACCTTGTCGATACCAAACTGCTTATGAATACCTTTATCATATCATTATTTTCCCAACTGTTATACACGGGAGGTTCATCGAATATATTTTCAACAGCGATAAACAAATAATCGTAACCGCGCCCCGACTGCAAGAAATGCTTCAGACGATGGCTGCGATTACGATTTGATGGCATATACGAAGCGGAGATTGCTGCCTCTTTTTCACCCTGCCTTCAACGTTACGTTAAAACATTGGCTATAAATGCTGTATTCGGATAATCAAAGTTGTTTAGCTGTTCGATCACTTTTTCTGTATTATATTGTACCCTGGCTATCGAACATTCGAAACTGTTCTCTGTAATATCCACGATAGCATAAGAGGCCATATTCAGCCCGTCAAAAGGCAAGCCGACACTGCCGGTATTAATGAGGCACTTCCCATCGATATACCGAATATATGATTTATGGATATGCGCATAAATATGAATATCCGCTTCCTTCGCCATTAATTTCTCTTTTAGTACTTCATCACTTTCTGTCGGCTGCACTACTTCAAATAAGCTTTCCGGTGTGGCATGAAAGGCATGTATATTCACTCTCCCGAATGCCAGATTTAATTCTTCCGGCAGATTGTTTAAATAATCCAGATCCTCTTCCGCTAATTTGGCATGAGACCAATCACGTTCTTTGTTCATAATGGAATATGCTTCATCTGGGACCTCTCCGGCACGTATACCGCGGACAACCCATTCATCTGCATTTCCTTTGATAACTTCTGTATTTGTTTCCCTTACTAAATCAAGTGCGCGTTTCGGTTCGGGTCCTCTGAAGCAGAGATCGCCGAGAATATACGTTTTATCAATGTTTTTTTCTTTTATATCTTGCAATACAGCATCAAATGCTTCTGCATTGCCATGTATATCAGATACAAATGCCAGTCTCATGACTTTTCCTCCTCTAAAAGAATAAAATGAATTGCAATTCTCCTTTCCTATTACCGTATACAAAAAGTTTCAAACCCATTTGAATAACAACCTCTTATACATTCTGATATAATCACCACAATAAAGCCTGCCAGAAATACAGAAGTTCCTGACAAGCTTTATTGTTACTCTATTTTACTGTCATAAATCAATTCCCTTCCAAAAACACATCAGGAATCGTATTCAAATCAATTCCCCATACTACAGGGACAAAATAATAAACACATAGCACAATAACGGCTGTTGCTACTATATTTACCCAAAATCCGGTTTTTATCATCTCGATAATTTTCAATTTTCCTGTCCCAAAAATAATCGCATTTGGCGGTGTTCCGACCGGCAGCATAAAGGCACAGTTCGCTGCTAAGGCACATGGAATCATCAGTGCAAATGGATGTATATTTAAAGCGACTGCCAAGGCACCAACGACTGGTAAAATCATGGTCGCTGTTGCTGTATTCGATGTGATTTCAGTCAGAGCCATAATCATCAGCGTAGCAGCTGAAATAATAACGAATAAATGCAAGCCGTCTAAAACGGTCAACTGTTGGCCCAGCCAATCAGACAGGCCTGTCTGCGTAAACCCTGCCGCAATCGCTAAACCGCCGCCAAACAGTAACAGCACGCCCCAGGGAATGTCTCGAGAATCTTTCCAGGACAAGATACGCAATTCTTTTTTAGCAGGAATCGCAAATAATAATATTGCTGCGACTACTGCAATCATCCCGTCAGAAATTCCTGGAATGTTGATAATCACACCATCTTCTGTCCAGAAAAAATCTCTTGTAATCCACATGAATGCTGCAAATAGAAATACAATGGAGACCATTTTTTCTTCATAGCTTGTCTTACCTAATTTGTTTCTTTCTTGTTGAATTAATTCTTTTCCGCCAGGCAATTGTTTAATCTCCGTTTTGAATGCAAATTTATCTATATATATCCATGCGAAGAAAATCATGAATACGACAACTGGAAAAGCGAATAGCATCCATGTCGCAAACGAAATATTTACACCGAATAATTCATCCAGCTGCCCTGCCAGAATAATATTTGGAGGAGTTCCAATTAACGTTCCAAGACCGCCGATTGTTCCAGCGTACCCTATCCCGAAAATAAGCGATTTCTCAAACTTCGGCAATTCTTTTTCTTCTGGTTTTCCTTTTAAGACACTTGCGACCTGTGCTGTAATAGCCAGTCCCATCGGAATCATCATCATAACGGCAGCTGTATTGGAAACCCACATCGATAAAAATCCGGTTGCCGCCATAAACCCTAGTAAAATGCGTTGTATACTCGTTCCAATGACAGAAATAATAAAAAGAGCAATACGTTTATGCAAATTCCATTTTTCCATCGCTGTAGCAATAAAAAAACCGCCTAAAAATAGAAAAATAATATCATTCCCATAAGAAGAAGCGACGTCCTCCCCTTCCATTGCTCCTGTAATTGGCAAGAGAATCAATGGTAACAGGGAAGTAGCCGGTATAGGCAGCGCTTCTGTAATCCACCATGTTGCAACCCATAAGGTAATGGCAAGTACAGATTTTCCTTCTGTAGATAATCCTTCCGGCTGAAACAAAAGCATCGTTAAAGCAAATAATAACGGACCTAAGATGAAACCAATGATTTGTGCTCTGGAATATGGCTTTTTCGGAGGCTCGTTCCCGGAGTTTCCAGGCTCATTTTGTGCTTGCTTGGCATCTTCCTTCTCCGCAGTTTCTTGGTATCGATCAGTATCTTCCCTTTTCACAGCGTCCTTTTTATGTATGGCAAAAACATTTAATACACTTTTCGTACGTGTATGCTGTTTCCAAAGTTCCTGCCATGTCGACGTTAAATAATTCATTTATTCCACTCCTTTTTAAATTGAAAACGCTTCCCAAAAGTGGTTATTCTTTATTTTCATCGATTTTATTGCGTTTGTATATATTTTTTAACTAATCGAAACTAAAATTGACGAAGATTGTCTTTTCCTGCCTGCGAGAGTTTATATTGCTGCAGCGGGCGTCCAAAACTGTGATAAATCACATTTTTTTCAAGCAGTTTTTGTTCTTCAAAAAAGCGCAGATACTTTCGTAAAGAAACATGGGAAATCTGCGCATAAGCACTTAATTCTGCCGCAGACAGCCAATCTTCCTGCTCCTTCATAACCGTTAATATATTCCGGCATGTTTCCTTTGTAATGCCTTTTGGCAAGTCTTCCGGTTGTAACACCGGTTGTTCTCTCGGGTGAAATAAACGATCGACTTCTGCTTGCTGCACCTTTCCTTCCGTTGTTTTTACCGTCTGGCGGTAGCGTACAAGCGACTCTTCGAAACGTTCAAAGGTAAATGGCTTTAAAAGGTAATCCACCACGCCATAACGATAACCTGTTTGAAGTGATGATTGATTATTGGCAGAAGTAATTAAAATAACGTCCACATTAATTTCTTCAGCACGAATCTGTTTTAATAAATCCAGCCCATTTTGCTGCTGTAAATAGATGTCCAGTAAAATTAAATCCACATCCGGCTGTTTCGCCAGTTCTAAACCTTCCTCAACTGTTTCAACGCTTCCGGCACAGCAAAACCCATCTACTTTTTCAATATATTTCTGATGAAACTTAGAAATCAACGGCTCATCTTCAATGATTGCTATATGTATCATCGTGCATTATTCCCTTCTTCCTCATGATGTTCATATGGCATTTTTATTTGTAAACAAACACCTGCACCGATATCCGATTGAATATGATAGCTGCCGTTTCCTGCTTTTACAGCCTGTAGCATAATCGTCATTCCGTATCCGCGATGCAGTCCTTTGGTGGAATAACCTGTTTCTAATATAGAAGGTAATTCTTTTACATCAAAGCCTATACCATTATCCCGAATTTCGTAATACAGTTCTCCGTCCACCACATCAAATAGGAGGGTCATCTTTTTTTCTTCCTGCCCCGCCATCGCATCGACCGCATTTTCCAAGCTATTTCCAATAATCGTAATCCACCGGTCCACCATGATTGGATCTGAAAGACTCGGCCACTTATGTTCCCCCTGAATGTCTACAGCTATTTGCAGCTGCTCCAAACGTTCTAATTTAGTCAATAAATAGCCGGCAATAGCTGCATCATCCATATGTGCAGAAATGACACCTGTTTCCCGCTGATAAATTTTCGACAAGCTGTCCACATATTCCGCCAGTTCTTCATAGGATTCTGTATGAACCATCGCGCCGATAATATGAAGTTTATTCATAAACTCATGTGTCTGTATCCGCAGTGCATGGGCATAAGATTCTACGCCAGACAGCTTCTTCATTACCGCATCCAGCTCATTCCGGTCCCGAAACGTGACAAGTGCACCGCCATGTCCTTGATCTACTTCAAACGAAACAATATTGGTAATCATTTCTAGACTTTCTAAGTGCACCACTTTATCATAGACGGTTTTTTCTCCTTGTATGAAATCCCCGCTGTGCAGTTCCGGCCAAACATCGACGATTTGTTGACCAATTATATCTATCTGACGACCAGCACGCTCCATCATCTTTTTGGCTGATGGATTGGCAATGATAACCTCATGAGCTGCATTTATTGCAATAACCCCTTCACTGACACTGTCAAGCATTGCTTCCCGTTCTTCCATCATATACGCAATCTCCGGAGGTTCTAAATCAAACAGCGTTTTTTTCAGCTTTCTAGCTAAAAAATAAGACCCAATCAGCCCAATGCCCAGACTTACAATCGTTCCTAAGATAGTTACTTTGACACTATCCCACACTGCCTGATGAAGCACCTCTGTTGTAATTCCTACAGAAACTGCTCCAATTTGAGTTCCTGTCTGATTATACACCGGTTCAAAAGCACGCATCGACGGTCCCAATGTGCCGACAGCTTCAGAAGTATAACGCTTCCCTTCAAAGACATCATCGACATCCCCGCCGGCAAAATTTTCTCCTATCCGGTCAGGAACAGGATGTGTCAGACGAATTCCTTCCATATCCATCAGTACAATGTACTGTAAATGATTATTTTCCCGAATGTCGTTTGTGAGCGTATGAAGCGTTTCATCAGCTTCCCCTTCTTCAAGCGCATCCACCACCAGCGGCATACCAGCAAAATGATTTGCGCTTAAAGCAGCTTTATCAGAAAGGGCTTCTTTTGTTTCGGATGCTTGATTATAACCAATCAACAAACCTGTCACAAGCAGCGTTAAACAAATTAATCCACTTGTGAATAACATCATTTGAAACATGAACGGCATACCTTTCTTCTTCATACCGCCGCCTCCTCTCTATCTAAAAGCGAATCGTTTTTTATTATTTGAAAACATCTCTTCCCAAGACATAATATAGCTTATTTACATCTTTTCTACAACGCAGCTCATACTAATCAATAAGGGGGTGTTCTCATGAGTGTCGATAAAGGCAAAAAGAAGAAGAAGAAAAATAAAGAAGAATTGAATGCCATGAAAGGCGGCAAAGAAAGACATCGCAGAAATCGTTCTTAAATTAGAATACACATCATTTTATATGTTAAAAACGCTCGGTGTTAAGTAATAAAGACTCCGGGCTCCCTTGCTATGTAAAACACCGGATAAATGTTACATCCTGCATCAGAATGCCGCATTTACCCGGATGATAAGACCGTTTTTTCTATTTAACGCTCGCGCAATATCAGATAATCCAACAGCTGATAAAAGAAAGGAATATCCGGAAGCAGGGCTAATTCTTGCCGGGCTGCCAAATAATGCTCCCACATTTCCTTTTGCGCTGCTTCTCTGCCAAGAATGGACACAAAGGTCGAATTATTATTTCGATCATCATTTCCCGTTTGCTTCCCTAATACATCCGAATCACCTGTTATATCCAATACATCATCTTTAATTTGAAAAGCGATACCTGCGTGACGCGCAAAACGTTTGACGCTCTGTTTCCGCTCTTCCGATGCTCCGGCAACAATCAGGGGCATCATCCAAGCCGCTTCAAACCCAAGAGCTGTTTTATACATCGATAATGATTCCAGTTCTTCCAGGGTTAATGATTTCCCTCTGGTGTGTAAATCAAAAAATTGACCCTGACACATATTTTGCGTTGTTCTGGTCGAATAAGCAATCAATTCCAGCAGTCTGCTTGAATCTTGATGTTCGATATTAGCCTGCTCCTCAACAGCCCGCTGCGTTAGCCAGAGTCCTGTCAGCTCTGCAGTCGCAGGATTATATTTTTGATGCAGTGTCTCCTTGCCCCTTCGCTCCGGTGCATTATCCTGTGAAGGCAAATCGTCAAAAATAAGCGAGGCTGTATGCATATACTCTATCGATTTCACTAACGGCAATACCAGGTGGTCTGGCAAATCGTATCCCTCTTTTGCCATTATCCAAGTCATCATCGGCCGTAACCGCTTGGCATTGCCCGACAAGCTATAATCAGCCGCTTCTTCTAAAGCACCACCCTCCGATTCAAACCGAAGATGCTCCTCTATCTGGTCCTTGACTTCCTGTATTTTCGTCTTGAATTGTTTCTTAGATGCCTCATTTTGTTTTAATGTTGTTAAAAATTGATCCCGTATCCATTTATCAAAAAAAGCGACATGTTGATTACGGTTCACGATTTTTTCCAACGCTTTCTCTAAATCCGTATCAAAAGAAAATTGCTGCATCAGCTCCTGGTAGCGTTCTTTTCCCAGTCTTTCTTTTAATCGTTTGAAACCATTTATTGCCCGGTCCAGAATCATATTTCTTATTTCTGGTTTTCCCGGATACACTTTATGGATAAAATAATAAATGACTGACCAATACATAGCAAAAGGATTGATTAAGTCGTTACGTTGATGCTGATATGTTATAAAGTACGTATATGGCGTGACATTTTTATTAACAAGGTCTTCCTCCAAATCGGTCAAATCATCTGCAAGCTGATTATATAAACCGTAATGAAACATGTTCGACTCAATATGATCCCCTTCAGCAAACGGCTTAAAGGAACGAATAATCAATCGGGACGAAGCTGATTTTAATATCACGGAAGTATAGAGTGCTTCATCGGTATAATCGGGGTTATCCAATTGTTTTTCCCGGTCCAGTTCCTGGGCTTCAAAAAATAGATACGCATTTTCCAGGAAAAGCTGTCTGCTTTCCGCCGGCTGGCAAGATTGTAAATATTGAAATGCCTCGGACAGTTCTTGGTGGACAGCAGAAATGAACTCCCAGTGATTATCCTGCCAATCAGAGGCTTTTACCGGAAGCACTTCTCCCGTTAACAATGTTTGTTTGATAAAATAAGCAAACGTCTTTTTCTCGGAGACTGTTAATACATCTGCATCCAGAATATCATCAATAAATGGATAGGTTAACCCATAGTAGTAACCAGTACGAATCGCCTGATCCAACAGCTCCCTTCTCATGCTTTTCGAAGGCTCCCCGTCTAATTCTTCTAATGCATGCATGATAACACCGGCAATAATCTTCATGATCTTTCTTCTGGCTTCCTGCTTATTCACTTGCTCAGGAAGAATAGAAGAAATATGCTGCAGCTTATCCATTACCCAGAAAAAAGCCTCTTCCAGTGATTCTTTTTTTGCCATTTGATATAACTCAGTCATATGGAAAGGAACATGCTGCTTTTTCCGATGTAAATAGTTCTTCACACTTTCAGTAACCTCAGCGATTCTGTTTTGCATTGTAAGTGACGTAATATCCCGGCCAAGGTCGCGAAAATAGATATATGATATACTCCGGTGTAAATACGAATCGAGCTGGCCTGTCTTTGCTAAATAGGAAAGAAAAGCTCTATTTGGAGGGCTCCCGCCTTTATCAAAATGAATCCACGATTTCTTTTTGTCCTGCTGATATTGATAAAGCGTCTCTGTCAATGTTGCCGCAAAATCCTTTTGTTGTATTTGAGCTTGCAATGTATGAAAATACGCTTTTGCCTGCTTTTGTTTCGCCTGTGAATAATTTTTTTCCATTAGCCTGTTCCGTCCTTCATATTTTGTTAAGTAATTAAGTATATCATGAAACAAGGCAAACAATAATTTCTGAAGCAAAAACTTAACGGAATCTTTACATTATGAACATCATTTATCTTACTCTCTCTGCGTTTTTAGCCGCTCCTCCTGCTCCAGCTGAATAGCTTTTGGAACATATAATTTAAAAGCCAATAAATCGAAAGAAAAGCCGCGGTCGCCATACACTTCACCTGCTAATCTTTGTCTACAGATGTATGGAGGAAATTATTTCCTCCTGTACCTATGGAATGGAAGTTACGTAACAATAAATAATAAAGACCTTTTATGCATTGCAGCAAATAGCAATGCATAAAAGGTCTTTGTCATTTATTCCGTTTTTGAAAAGTATTTCAATATCATTTTAACGATTTCCATTGCAATCACAGCTGCAACTGCTAAACCTGTAGCAATTCCCCATTCTGCCAAACCAAATACAGCAGGAATATTAAATACATCTCTGGAAAATGGTAGTAATGTAATGCCATATAATGCAAATCCGAGGACAACCGCTCCAATTACATACTTATTAGCAAAGAATCCCAATTTGATGGACGTCTGTGTATTCGAACGTGCTGCAAAAGTCTGCAACGTCCGTGACATAATCAGCGTGGTAAACGCCATTGCTACACCCATCTCATTCGAATCAGCTAAGCCAATATAGAAGGAAATAATTACAACCACAGCAATCAAAATACCGCGTGTTAAAACAGTCCGGAGCGTACCGCCCGCAAATATGCCTTCATTCACCGGCCGCGGTTTCCTTTTCATTACACCAGCTTCCGATTTTTCCATACCTAAAGCAATTGCAGGCAGCGAGTCATTGACTAAGTTAATAAATAACAGCTGCAAGGCTGTAAATGGATTCGGCAGATTGAAAATAACAGCATACAGAATTGCAAGGATTGCTCCGAGGTTCCCGGCAAATAAATAACCAATAGCTTTTTTAATATTATCAAATACCGTTCTCCCGACCTGAACTGCATTGACAATTGATACAAAATTATCATCGGTCAGAATCATTGCCGAGGAGTCTTTGGAAACATCCGTACCGCTTCCCATGGCAATACCGATATCTGCCTGTTTTAAAGCTGGTGCATCATTTACCCCGTCACCTGTCATAGCTGTGACAGCACTTCGTTGCTGCCAAGCGCGTACGATTCTGATTTTATTTTCTGGAGAAACGCGGGCATACACCGAAATTTGTTCAATTTTTTCTTCTAATGCTTCATCTGACATTTTATCGAGATCTTTTCCGGTAATTGCAATATCCTCATCACCCATCAAACCGATATCTCGTCCGATAGCCTCTGCAGTGGTTTTATGATCTCCGGTAATCATAATAGGCCGTATTCCCGCTGCCTTCGCTTCTTCAATCGAACCATACACTGCTTCCCTTGGCGGATCCATCATGGCCGTCAGTCCGACTAATACAAAATCCTGTTCATCTTCATGCGTAATATCTGTCTGATTATCAGGCAGAGGCTTATACCCATAAGCCAATACACGTAAAGCCTGGTTAGAGAAATCTTCATTGGCTCCTTCAAACCGCTCTAATACATCATCGGTCAATGGCTGCACTTCTCCATCCAAGAGCACATGGCTTGCTCGATGAAACATCACATCCGGACCGCCTTTAACAAATAACAAGCGTTCTCCGTCAATATGATGAACAGTTGACATCAGTTTACGATCTGAATCAAACGGCAATTCTGCTTCCCTCGGATATTTTTCCCGTAATTCCTGATAGTCGTGAGCTTGTTTATTAGCAAATTGAATTAAAGCAATCTCTGTCGGATCCCCGATTTCTTGGTTCTCCTGGTTGATATACGAATCATTACAAAGCGCTGCAATATAAACCAGCAATTTCTCGGATTTGTCCCAATCATCCGGATTTTCCGGTAAACGTTCATTCGCATGAAAAGGTAAAAATTCATCCGTGACGGTCATTTTATTTTGTGTCAGCGTCCCTGTTTTGTCTGTACAGATAATACTGGTCGATCCTAGCGTCTCTACAGCCGGCAACTTACGAATAATCGCGTGCTGCTTCGCCATTTTGTTCGTACCGACAGATAGAACAATCGTAACGATTGATTGTAATGCCTCGGGGATAGCTGCCACAGCAATAGCCACCGAGAACATCAGTGCATTTAATAACGCTGTTGTTGTATCTGCTTCACCGCCGCCAAACCATATTCGCGCTGCTTGCACAGCAAAAATAGCAACACAAAGAATCAAAATGCCGATTCCGAGTTTCTTGCTGAAGCTGTTTAATTTCTGCTGTAACGGCGTTTCTTTTTGTTCTGCGGTAGAAAGCATATCGGCAATTTTACCGACTTCTGTTTGACTTCCGGTACCTGTCACAACAAAAGAGCCCCGTCCATAAACAACGAGCGAACTGCTATATACCATATTCAGCCGATCGCCTAAAGCAGCTTCCTCTTCAATAACATCTACGTTTTTTTCAACAGCTTCTGACTCACCGGTAAGCATGCCTTCATTTACCCGTAATGAACCGTTTTCCAGCAGACGCCCATCGGCCGGAACATAGTCCCCAGCCTCTAAGTAGACAATATCTCCGGGCACAAGCTCTTTTGCAGCAATGGTCTTTTCTGTTCCATCCCGCATCACATTTGCATCTGGCGCAGACATATCCTGTAACGCCTCCAGAGAGCTTTCCGCTTTTCTTGTCTGGACAACACTGATGACTGCATTGATTAACAGGACAAGGAAAATAATAATGGACTCGACCCATTCTCCAATTAATATTTGTACTGCGGCTGCTGCCAACAGAACAATAACCATGGGATCTTTGAAAGTCTCCAGGAATAATTTCCAAGTCGGTACTTTTTCTTTGTCCTCTATTTCATTATAGCCGTATTTCTTAAGCCTTGATGTTGCTTCTTGTGTTGTTAAGCCTTGTTGAGAAGTGTCAGCTGTTTCCAAAACTTCTTCCAGCTTTTTTTGATATGTTTCCATGTCTCAATCTCCCTGCTTGTTCTTTTTGCAGCTACATAATACTACCTGCACTTGACATCTTCAAGAAAGTGCTATTTATATCTGTTATTTTTAACGTTTTTGTACATATTAAACACTTTTCTCTTATGTGAGCTATTACCTATTTTCAACCAATTAAAACGCTATATAAATTGAATTAATAAACCTGTCTTTTGTGCTAAAAAATGAAGCCATTTATTTTAGAATTAAGCATCATAACTAGCGAAGGAAAAACACGGAGACTCCTATGGGAAAGCGTAGTGTGAAGACCCCGCAGAAAAAGCGGTCTTCTTTTTCTACCCGCGGGGCACGACGGATACGACGTCCTAGTATCGACGTTGGTCACAGGACGTGACCGTTCTTAGTCGATGAAAGCGCGACTTTGCTTCTGTCAGCGCCTGACTGCTTGCCAATCAGCAAGTCTTCTTTCTACCCGCGGGGCATAAGTGCGACTTTGCTTCTGTCAGCGCCTGACTGCTTGCCAATCAGCAAGTCTTCTTTAAAGGAGGTTGAGGACAAGCCCATGGAAAGCGTAGTGTTTTTCCGTAGCGAGTGTTAGGAAGGAAAATATTAATTTCAAGTTATATAGATAACCAGAAAAAGTATTCTTTACAAAATGATCATAGCTTCTTAGTACCTATCCACAACAAAAAAAGGAGTAAGCTTTACGCTCGCTCCCTATCATCAAATGCAATATGTCTATTTCGATAAGTATGTATACAGCTGTACATCATTCTTCAGCTTCTTCCAGCATTGCTTCAAACAGCTGCTGCCGGTTCTCCCGCCGCAAGAAATCCTCTGTCGTAATCTGCTGCAGCAGCTGTTTCTTTTGTTTTGCCGTCAATGGATAAGCCAGAATGCTTTTTCGTGCCTGATCAAGAAAAGCAAGGTCTTCTTCCACTTCTACAGGAAGATGCTCCTCCAACTGCTTCTTAAGCCGCTTTGCATATATCGGGCTGGCACCGTTTGTGGACAGTGCAATCGTTAATTGCCCCTTCTTCAACACAGCTGGAAAATGAAAATCACTTTTCTTCGCGTCATTTATTATATACACCAGCTGATCCGGCCGTTTATTTTCATAAAGAGATTGATTCAGTTCCGCTTTTTCCGTCATTAATAGGAGTATGGAACTGTCAAACTGCTCCCTTTCCTGTACCATTCTTTCCTTCCACTTTATTTCTCCATTTTCATACAATGCCTGCAAATCGGGATGAATTTCAGGTGCGATAAGCGTTATATCCGCGCCGGCTTCGAACAAAGGCTTGATTTTTTTTGCTGCAATCGCTCCTCCGCCTACAGCAATCACGGTTTTATTTTTTATCTCAAACAAAATTGGAATTCGCATCAGGAGACTGCCTCCCCAGTAAGGCATGCACTCGGTCAACCAGGACATCTACCAGCTGATCATCAAAACCCAGATACGGGCACAAAATAAATTGTTTATCTGTCCGTTCCGATAATTCATCCAGCTTTTGGCGTAATTCTCTCATTAACACACCGGAGAATAACAAATACGGAACAATAAATACACGGTCATAAGAACTGTTCACTTCCCGCTCCAGTCCTTCATTCAGTTTCGGATGCGTAGCAGCCAGATAACACGTATTTACTTCGCTAACCGGAGCCGCTTCCCACAATAAACGTGCAATTTTGGCAAGGTCACTATTCGCATCAGGGTCGCTACTTCCTCTGCCCACCAGCAGCACGGAAGCTGATTCACGTTCTTTATAAATAGGCTTTTGGCCTGTTTGCTCTAATCCGCCCATTTCCAGACGCTTGGTAAGTAAATCAATCATTGCGGGATCGACCCCCATTACATTTCCATAAGAAAACGTCACTTCCGGATAGCGCTCCTCCGCCTCTGCAATCTCGTTTGGAATATCCAGCTTTGCGTGACCGGCTGATAGCAGCAGCACCGGTACTACTGCAATTTGTGTGGCTCCTTGCCGCACACAGTTGTCAATTCCTGTTTGGATGGACGGCGAAGCAAGTTCTATAAAACAGGTTTCCTGAATCGCTACTTGCGGATTTTTCTTCTTCGCTTTGTCCACAAAAGCCAAGAGTTCTTCATTGCCTCGTTGCACCCGGCTTCCATGCCCGATATATAAAATGGCCTGCATCCTAAACTCACCTTCTTCCTGATTTCTATCTCCAGTCTATCAAATTTCTGTTGGCTAAACGATACACATTTTAAAACTTGTGTGAATAATTAAGATAATGCCGCAGCAAGCGGAAATTCTTTTTGCACCAGTGCTTCAAATAGCGCTTCTTCGCTCGGCTCCGATAATACCGTCGCAATAGAATAACCAGCCTTAACAGCAGCTTGCTTCGATTTTTCTCCAAAGCAAATCACATGAGCATATGCACTGATGCTTTCCGGCGATTCTCCACAGGCTTGAAAACCCTCCGTCACGGTCTGAACAGAACGCGCATTAGGAAAAATAATAGTTTCAATCCGTTCTTCTTCTTGCAGGCGGCTGAAAGTTTCAAGCGTTTGCGGCACACGGTTATAAGTGTGTGTAGCAATAAAATCATCACCAAATCCGATAGCATAACGTTGCTTTTCCCGGTCTATCCCTTCCGAATCTCCCAATATAACCAATGAAGAAGCATGCGAATCCCTTTCTGTCACTTCTTTTCCAACACAATGATAAGACGCTAAAGCTTTTATTGTTTTTGAAGACACGCCATAGAATTCCCCTTGTATATGACGGATATCTATTTTATTTGCCTGCAAGGATGCAAAGAAAACATCCACACTTGCGGGTGAAAGAAAAAGAAGATCTTTATCTGTCGGAATATCGGTTGCCTTCAACAGCTTCTTTTGCAGCTGCATGCGCGGAAATTCAAACACTTCCGCTCCTTGATCCCTTAAATGCTGTCCTATCGTACTTGACTCTTCGCTTGCCCGGCCAAACAGCACATGCTGACTGAACAGCGGCTTGCTTTCAAACCAGCTGGCTCCTTTTTTGATACCACTTACATCCCCTGCCAAAATAATCGCAGGATTTTTAAACTGTGCTGTTTTTGCCTTTTCTACAATGGTTGCAAGGCTTCCCTGCAACGTTCTCTGTTTCCCTGTTGTTCCCCATTGTATTAATAAGACTGGTGTGTCAGAGGCGCGTCCATGGGAGATAAGCCGCTCTGAAATATGAGGAAGATTCCCAACCCCCATATAAAACGCAATTGTATCGACTCCATTCGCAAGCGCATGCCAATCAATTAACGGTTCGCCTGAAGGTGATTTATCATGACCTGTAATAACAGCAAAGGAAAGGCTGTGTTCACGATGGGTAACGGGGACACCCGCATAAGCAGCAGCTCCGATTCCTGCCGTTATTCCTGGAACAATTTCATAAGGCACACCTGCCTGTTCTAGTGCTTCCGCTTCCTCCCCGACACGGCCAAAGACACTTGGATCCCCGCCTTTTAAACGGACAACCTTTTTTCCCTCCAAGCCGCGCTGTACCAATAAATCATTAATCGCTTCCTGACGCAGTATATGTTTCTTAGGCATCTTGCCGCAATAAATATATTCTGCTTGCGGGGAAGCATATTCCAGCAAGAGCGGATTAACCAGCCGATCGTATAAAACAACTTCCGCCTGCTGTAAATACCGATACCCTTTCGCTGTTACTAACCCAATATCACCCGGACCAGCTCCAACCAGATAAACACATCCTTGATTCCCCATCATTTCTCCCCCTCATTTCAACACTGATACGATCCACTGTCACATGAACCTTGTTATTGTAAGAAAGTAAAAGAAAAGCAGGGTGGCGCTGCAACCCTGACTTTTCTTAAACATTCGCATACCTGAAATCATCAATCATGAAAGTCTGTTCCCGAAATAACAGCTTTCACGTATTCTTGTCGGACGACAAAATCACCGAAGTGTTCTCCGTCCAGCCGTTCTTTGGCATAATGCTGAATCATCGGCTGCAGCGTTTCTAGAATTTCTTTTTCCCCAATACCCTCACGGTAAAGCTTACTTAAACGCTGCCCGGCGAAACCTGCTCCTAAATACATGTTATATTTCCCTGGAGCTTTGCCAATAAAGCCTATCTCTCCTAACGCGGCTCGTGAGCATCCATTCGGGCAGCCGGACATGCGGATGATTATTTCTTCATCCCGAAGTCCCTCATCTTCAAGCAACGCTTCCAATTTTTCAATCAAGGAAGGCAGATAACGTTCCGATTCAGCCATTGCCAACCCGCAAGTCGGAAAAGCAACACAAGCCATGGAATTCCGGCGTAATGCAGACTGCTGCTTTCCATCGGACAATCCATATTCCTCGATGAGGTCTATGATTTGCTTTTTCTTCTGGCTGGTAACATTTCCGATAACCAGGTTTTGATTCGCAGTTAAACGGAAATCTCCGGTATGAATCTTGGCAATTTCCCGCAATCCAGTCATCAGCTGATAATCCTCTTTATCCTGGATTCGTCCATTTTGAATAAAAAGCGTAAAATTCCAGCGATTATTTGTACCCTTGACCCAGCCATAACGGTCGCCATTATGGTCAAAATGAAAATCACGTTCCTCTTCCAGCTGCCACCCTAAACGTTCTGTCAATTCATTTTTAAGCCAGTCAATCCCTCTGGCATCAATGGTGTATTTAAAACGCGCATATTTTCGTTCGGAACGATTTCCATAATCGCGCTGAATCGTAATGATTTTTTCAGCGACATCTGTGATCTGCTCCGGCTTACAGAAACCGATAACTCTTCCCAGCTGCGGATACGTATTGGTATCCCCATGGGTCATCCCCATTCCGCCGCCTACCGATATATTGAAACCTTGAAGCTGCCCATCCTCCAGAATAGCTATAAAACCTAAATCCTGTGAAAAGATATCGACATCATTGGATGGCGGGACTGCCACGCCAATCTTGAACTTTCTTGGTAAATAAACTTCCCCGTACATCGGTTCCGTTTCATCACTTTCTTTGGTATCAACCACTTTTTCTTCATCCAGCCAAATTTCATGGTAAGCATTCGTGCGCGGCGATAAATAATCACTCAGGGTGCGGGACCATTGATGAACTTCGGCATGAACCTCCGATTGATCCGGGTTCGGGTTACACATCACATTCCTGTTCACATCTCCGCAGGCCGCAAGGGTATCCATCAATGCATCATTGATACCTTTCATACTGGCTTTCATATTCCATTTTAAAATGCCATGCATCTGAAACGCCTGTCTTGTCGTCAATTTAATTGTCTCGTTTCCATAGGTATTAGCCAAATCATCGATGACCAGCCATTGTTCCGGGGTTGCTACTCCTCCCGGAACACGGACCCGCACCATAAATTGATAAGCAGGTTCAAGCTTCTGACGCTGGCGTTCTGTACGTAAGTCCCGGTCATCCTGCAAATAACTGCCATGGAATTTCATTAACCGGTTATCTTCATCGGGAATCCCCGCACTTATCGGATTGTTTAAGGTTTCTACCAATGACCCGCGTAAATAATTACTCTCTTTTTTTATTCTTTCTACATCACTTGGCGGTCCGTCTTGAATATGAACCGGTTTATGAACTGTTTTATTATCTGTCATGCATTATTCTCCTTCCTCTGCTAACTAATAGACATCCCGCTGGTAACGTTTTTCCTGCTGCAAGGTAGTCAGGTAATTATGCGCCTGTTCTGAATCATAATTTCCTTCCTGTTCCAGAATTGTCATTAACGCATTATGGACATCATTTGCCATATTTTTCTCGTCCCCGCATACGTAAACTACTGCTCCTTCTTGCAGCCACTCATAAATCTCTTTGCTTTGCGCCAGCATACGATGCTGTACATAGACTTTCTCTGTTTTATCACGTGAGAAAGCAACATCCATTTTGGTTAGCGTACCGTCTTTTAACCAGCGCTGCCAGTCTGTCTGGTACAGAAAATCCGTTACAAAATGCTGGTCTCCGAAGAAAAGCCATGATTTCCCTTTCGCTTCCATCATTTCACGTTCTTCGATAAAAGACCGAAATGGAGCAATGCCTGTTCCCGGCCCGATCATAATAATAGGTTTATCCGGATCTTCAGGAAGTTTGAAATTCGGATTTTTATGCACATAGACAGATAGGGATTGCCCAGGTTCTCTGCGGTCAGCACACTGCACGGAGCAGACACCATTTCGATCTCTGCCATACGTTTGATAACGTACAGCGCCAACCGTTAAATGCACTTCGTCAGGGTTTGCTTTATAACTGCTTGCCACCGAATAAAGGCGAGGCGGCATTTTGCGCAGCAATCCGATAAATTCTTTCGCCGGCAAATCCTTTAGTTCATAATCGCGAATTAAATCTAATAAATCACGTCCATATACATATTCTTTAATCGCTTCATCATTTTCTTGAGCCATGAGCAGTTGTAATCCCGTATTTTGGGTGAACTCGGCAACCTTCTGCAACAATGGCTTCGTCAATACAGTGATTTCAAAAGTCTTCCGCAATGCTTCCAGTAAAGGAACTTCATCTCCTTTTTTATTCACAGGAATCAACTCATCCGGATTCCAACCTGTTTCTTTCATCAGCTCATCCACGATAACAGGATCATTTTCAGGATAAACGCCGATGCTGTCTCCTGGTTCATAATCAAGGTTCGATCCTTCCAGCGACAATTCCATATGATACGTTTCTTTATTGGAACCGCGGCCGTTCATTTTAAGATTTTCAAAGATTTCCGCCTCGAACGGATTGGTTCTGGAAAATGAAGATGCTTTGGTTTCTACGGTTGCAGCTGCTTCTGCGGCTGCCGGAACCGGAGTTGCTTCCTGCGATGCAACAAGTTCGTTCACCACATTTTCAAGCCATTCTTCCGCATCTTCATCATAATCCAAATCGCAATCCATCCGGTCTATGATTCGCTTTCCTCCCAATTCTGCCAACCTCTCATCAAACTGCTTGCCTGTTTCACAGAAAAATTCATAAGAGCTGTCCCCCAGTGCCAATACGGAATAATTCAACGATTCCAGTTTCGGCGCCCGGCGTCCATGCAGAAATTCATGAAACTGAATAGCAGTATCCGGCGGGTCTCCCTCCCCTTGTGTGCTAATAACAATCAGCAGATTTTCAAGGTTCTTCAATTTATTCGGCTTAAAATCTGCCGTAGAGACAAGCGTCACTTTCATTCCTTTTTCCTCTAGCTTGCTAGAAACTGTTGTTGCCACTTCTTGACAATTTCCTGTCTGTGATCCGAAAAGGACAGTAACCTCGACAGGGGAAGCTTCTGTTACAGCTGCAGCTGGTAAGTCAAGCGGTACTGCCGTATCTGCAGCAGCCGGGGCTGTACTTTGTAAAGCAGACAGATAGCCGCCCAGCCATATTTGTTGTGTCTCTGTCAGTGTTGGAAAAAGACGATTGAGCAAATCAACTTGCTCTTGATTAAATGGACTATTATTTACTTGAAATTGCAACGCTATCAACCTCACAAATTATATTTAGATAACTTACCTGATGACTCATGGAATTGCCTGCAATGTTTAAATGAATGACGACCTCTGCTTTCATTTCTGGAGGGGAAACTCATCTGATTGATTCTGCAGGCAATTGCTTTCTTTCTTGTAAAAATGCAATAATTTCATCAACACACGCATCAATGGATTGCTGATCAGTATCAACGATTAATTCCGGATCCAGCGGTTCCTCGTAAGGAGAGCTGATGCCGGTAAAATTACTGATCTCCCCGGTACGTGCTTTTTTATAAAGTCCCTTGGGATCACGGCCTTCACAAGCTTCCAGGGAGCATCGCACATAAATTTCAACAAATTCATCTTCTTGCACCAGCGCTCTCACACGATGACGATCTTCTGCAAAAGGAGATATAAAGGCTGTGCAGACAATAAGTCCAGCGTCTACAAACAGCTTGGCGACTTCCCCGATCCGCCGAATATTCTCTTTACGGTCCTCCTCATCAAAGCCAAGCCCTTTATTCAAACCATGCCGAACATTATCCCCATCCAGCACATAACTGTTTAATCCTTGTTCAAATAAGCGATGTTCTAAAGCATTGGCTAATGTGGACTTTCCAGCTCCGGAAAGTCCTGTGAACCACAAAATACAACTTCCATGCTGATTCCTCTGTTGCCGTTCTTCTTTCTGAACAGCTGTATCATGCCAAACAATATCTTTTGTTTCTTGTTTCAAATAAACATCCCCCTTCATTTAACCTTTTATTCTGATAAATTTACTTAGATTTAAGTCGTTAAATTCCTCCGCCTTCATCATAAGTCGAACGACGCTCTGCACGTGTGGACAAATAAAGGCTGTAAACACCTGCTGTCGCAATAAAAACGGAAAGAATGACAAAAAGTGTATAATAATCTGTTGTTTTAAATAAAAGAATAAGTCCATAGGATAATACTAATGAAATAACCGGTGAAACCACCCAGACTTTGATAATTTGCTTGACTATGCTCTGCCTCCACATTTTAAACCCTTTATCTGCTGTGCCAACACCAACGATGGCAGAAGTTGTTATTTGGGTAAGCGGCACCGGCAATCCAAAAATAGACGCTGTTATTACCAAGCTGCCCCCGGTGAAAGATACAGCACTGCCTTGTAATAAAGAAAGCTGCGTAATTTTTTTCCCGTTGGTTTCCAGCACCCGACCGCCCAGTAATACGGCTCCAAGGGATACGAACAGTCCACCAACCAATACAGCTGTTGTGACATCAAGCAGCCCGACACCAACTAAAGGACCGACCGCATTCGCTACATTATTCATCCCTGCAGCATACGCTTCAATACAACCGGCAGCGATGAGCAAAAAAGCCAATGGTCTTTTCCATTTACCAAGCTCCGTCAATTCTTTCCAACGATTCTCTGCATAGCGTATCCATTTTCCAAAAATAAGACCCATCAAAAATGCAGTAACAGGGGTAATAATCCAAAATGCCATGATAACAAGCAGCTGCTCAAATAGCAGTGCCTGGTAGGCAATACCTGCTCCAACAATCGCGCCGACAACGACTTCACTCGTAGATAATGGAATCCCTAACATATTGGCAAGGAATAAGCTGAGACATGCCGCTGCTAACACGATAATAACAACTTCAACATCCAGCACACCTGGAGGAATAATGCCATTTCCAATGGTTCGAACAACCTCGCCCCCGGATAATGCACCTAATAAAGCAAAAATAGCGACAATAATCATTGCAGTTCGCTTTTTAGAAATAGCACCGCTCCCATAAGCCGGACCCATCGAAGCGGCCGTTCCACTGGCTCCTATGTTCATCGCAAAAAAGAAAGCAATTATAAATGCAACAGCAACCAGCATAATCTCCAAACACCTCTCTCTATCTTACTTACACGCTTGCTTGCTGCTGCATCCCCCGAATAAGGACTTCTACCACTTCTTTCCGGCTGAATTCAGACGGCGGTGTCACGCCATTGGTTAACATCTCCCGTACCTTGGTTCCCGATAAAATCACATGATTTTCTTTGTCATGCGGGCATGTTTTTGTAGATGCCATATTGCCGCATGCTTTGCAATAAAAGCTATGTTCAAAAAATAACGGTGTGATTTCCAAATCTTCTTCTGTAAAGTTTTGAAAAATCAATTGCGCATCATAGGTTCCATAATAGTCACCCACTCCTGCATGATCCCTGCCAACTATAAAATGCGTGCAGCCATAATTTTTACGTACTAACGCATGAAAAATTGCTTCTCTCGGGCCTGCATAGCGCATCGCCGCTGGAAATACGGCGAGAAATACCCGGTCACGCGGATAATATTTGGACAGCAGAACTTCATAGCTTTCCATTCTAACATCTGCTGGAATATCATCTGCTTTCGTGTCTCCGACTAAAGGATTTAAGAATAACCCGTCAACAATTTCCAATGCTGCTTTCTGAATATATTCATGCGCCCGGTGAACCGGGTTTCTTGTTTGAAAACCAACGACCTTTTTCCAGCCCTGTTGTTCGAAGTGTGCTCTGGTATCTTTGGGATCAAGGTAATACGCTTGAAAACCATCGCGCTGCAATCGTTTGGTTAACGTAATAGGCCCTGCCACATAATAATCCGGCCGTTCAAATAATTTCTTTACTCCCGGATGTGCCTGATCCTCTGTTTGATAGACCAGCTTTGCTTCTTTCCATTTATTCGGTTCATATATTTCTGTAATATCGATTACACCGTACACTTCATTGTTAAAAGTCAGCTTTGCACGTTTGCCGATTTCCAGTGTATTTACGTCTTGCTCATTAACCGGCAAGGTAATGGGAATACTCCAAACCGTTCCGTCATCTAAACGCATATCGCTGACGACTGACTCATAATCTGCTTTTCCCAAAAAACCTGTCAACGGGCTGAATCCGCCAATCCCTATCAGTTCTAAATCGGATAATGCAAAGGAATCCAGTTTCACTTCCTGTGTGATTCCCTGCGTATCATATTCCGGATCATATTGCTGAATTAATGTTCCTCCATGTGGAGTAATGGTTGTCATAACGTTTACCTCCAATAATATGCATTGTCATTCTATCTGTATTGCTTCTTATTTTTGCTGATGCAAACCGCATTCTGTTTTATTGCTATTTGCCCATCTGCCGCTTCTTGCATCTTCCCCGTTTAAAACTGCTTTTGTGCAATGCTCGCAGCCGATGCTCGGATAATTCCTATCATGAAGTTCGTTATACGGCAATTGATGCAAACGGATATACATCCATATTTCTTCTTCTGTCCAATGGATCAAAGGGCAGATTTTAACCGATTCAAATCGTTTGTCTTGATTCACAAATTGCGTATTCGCTCTTGTCGGAGATTGCTCTCGCCGTAAACCGGATATCCATGCGGTATATTGATTTAATTGCCGCTCCAAAGGAATAAGCTTGCGAATACTGCAGCATAGATCCGGATTTACATTCCATAATTCTGCCCCGTGCGTTTCCGCTTGTTCTTCCGGAGTTAAATCCGGTTTCGTCATCTCAATCTTCAAAGTCGGATAGCGCGCTTTTACACGCTCAATTAATTCATACGTTTCTTTAAAATGAAAATCCGTGTCCAGAAAAACAATGGTGGCATCTTTTTTCACCTTATAAATCATATCAATCAGGACGATACCTTCCGCCCCGAAACTGCAGGCATAAACAAGTTCATCACCATATGTCTGGTAAGCCCATTTCAATATCTCCAGACTATCCTTTTTTTCCAGATTTTGATTCAGGACATTATAATCCGCTTCCGCTGCTTTTTGATAGGTTAATTGCATGCCTAAACCTTCTTTCTAAAAATGAATACTTGACTATAAATAAAGACGCCGCTCCTCCAGAATTTTTTCTGGCAAGAACGCCGCCTCTAGTTTTCTAGTCAGCAGTGTTGTTTGATTTACTTCAATCTTACTTTTTCATTTTTCTCCAATTGAATGACTTTCCCGTCTTGAACAACAATTGTCACCGTACCATAATTCAAATCATTCAATAATTCTTTTAATTTTAAATAAAAATCATCTTCATCATGTTCTATTGACATATTATCTTCCCCCTGTTCATTTTTATTGCTTGAGGAAGTTTAATTCCCTGTAATTTGATAAGATTTATTAGTTTAATAGTATTCTATCCATATTTTTGTCTTTTGTCAATCACTCCTATTAAATTTTTTCAATGAAATGAAAAATCGGAAACCCTGTTCGGAAAACTTCTTAGTTTGCAGCCTCTTCCTCTAAAAGTATTCCTATCTTAATGATATGATTTATCTTCTAAAAAAGACACAAAGAAATTGGCTATTCGTCTCTTTTTACGAATAGCCAACCCTTTACGCCTATAAATTACTCCAAGCGAACAGCTTGCTTTTAATAAACATGCTCCACTTCATAGCCCTTATCTTCTAATTCTGTCACAATGCTCGGTTCAACCGTGAAATGGGCAGTCCCTACAAAGACAAAATAAGCCTCGCCGCTATCTTCCTGTAAAATGTCATCCAGACTGTTCGCCATATCGATATTCCGGTTATCATTTAACTCTTCCATATACTCCGCATTGATTTCAGTTTCTGCATCTTCATTAGACAAATCTTCCATTGCTTCCATGTCACCCTCAAGCCAAGCTTCGGCAAGTGCTTCCATTTCCTCAGGAGCATCTTCATAGCCATCTATTGCTGCTTCCAATGTCTGTATTTGTGTTTCCATGGAATAACCGCTGAGTACCTCAAATTGTTCTTCTGCGCTTTCTAATGAAACAATTTCTTTTTCATCTTCTGTTGCTTTTTCCAAGAAATATAAATCAACAGCAGATTGAGAGTCTACCTCACTTTCCATTGTTACGAATTCAAGTAGCATCATCTCCACAAACCAAGGCTGAAATTCATTCATTGTTTCTAATTCCAGCCCATTTTCTTCCAAAATAGAAGCAAGATCTGCATAGGTGTCCTCGGGAAGTTCCTCCTCCAGCGTTGTATCATCCTTATATGTAGCATATGCCATCATTTCCTCCTGAGAAGGCATTTCTTCCAGCAAATTAACTTCCGGCATTACCACATCTGCCCGATCATAAGCATCTTCAATAGCCGGATCTAATGGATAAAAATCATCATTTCCTAAATGAATCGTTCCTTGTAAATACATTTCCGTATCACCGGATTCCGATTCCACCTTCCATAAGAATCCGCCGTTTCCTTCGCCGCTTTCCTCCTCTTCTTCTTCTTCCACTGCTTCTTCTGAATTCTGATCTTCTTCCGTTACAGGCTCTTCCTCTTCATTTTCTGTTTCAGATGCATCCTCGTCTCCGCTGCAAGCGCTCAGCACGCCGAGAAATAAAACAATCGATAACGCTAACAAAAATTTTTTCATGCAAAAAATCCTCCTATACTTTGTCAATCCTATGTAAATGAATTAGCAATAACTACATTTTAACAGAATAAAACAGATATGGAGCAAATATTTTAAAAATTATTTATATATGTAATCAAGCAGAGGGAAAAGCTAAATAGCTTTTCCCTCTTTCAATGCATTATATTTAATAAGCTATTCTTGATATGAAGTACACAAAAAAGCTGCTGCACAATGAAGTGATTCATTGTGCAGCAGCCCCTAAAGTTTTATTTAACCGATAGAACCTTCCATTTCGAAGCTGATAAGACGATTCATCTCAACAGCATATTCCATTGGAAGTTCTTTTGTAAATGGCTCAATGAAGCCCATTACAATCATTTCTGTTGCTTCTTCTTCTGTTAAACCGCGGCTCATCAGATAGAAGAGTTGTTCCTCAGATACTTTGGAAACTTTTGCTTCGTGCTCTAAGGAAATGTTATCGTTCAGGATTTCGTTGTATGGAATTGTATCCGATGTGGATTCATTATCCATAATCAGTGTATCACACTCAATGTTGGAACGAGCTCCTTCTGCTTTACGTCCAAAGTGTACTAAACCGCGGTAAGATACTTTCCCGCCTTTTTTAGAGATAGATTTGGACACAATGGTGGAAGAAGTGTTTGGCGCCAAGTGATGCATTTTCGCACCGGCATCCTGTAATTGCCCTTTTCCTGCTAAAGCGATAGAAAGGGTATTTCCGCGTGCGCCTTCACCTTTAAGAAGGATAGAAGGATATTTCATCGTTAATTTAGAACCGATATTTCCGTCAATCCATTCCATTGTTGCATTTGCGTCACATACTGCACGTTTTGTAACAAGGTTATACACATTATTTGCCCAGTTTTGGATAGTTGTATAACGGCAATAAGCGTCTTTCTTTACAATGATCTCTACTACCGCACTGTGAAGTGAATTTGTAGTATAAACTGGTGCTGTACAACCTTCTACATAGTGTACAGATGCGCCCTCATCTACAATAATCAGCGTACGTTCAAACTGTCCCATATTTTCAGAATTGATACGGAAGTAAGCTTGTAGCGGTGTGGTTGCCTCTACGCCTTTTGGTACATAGATAAAGGAACCGCCGGACCACACTGCAGAGTTTAGTGCAGCAAATTTATTGTCTGCATACGGAACAACTGTCCCGAAGTACTCTTTAAACAATTCTTCATTTTCTTTCAATGCTGTATCTGTATCTTTAAATACGATACCGAGCTCTTGAAGATCTTCTTTTAAGCTGTGATAAACAACTTCTGATTCATACTGTGCAGATACGCCGGCAAGATATTTTTGCTCTGCTTCCGGGATACCTAATTTATCAAATGTCTGTTTGATTTCTTCAGGCACTTCATCCCATGTTGTGCCTTGTTTCTCAGAAGGTTTTACATAATATACAATCTCATCGAAATCTAACTCGGTAAGGTCTCCGCCCCATTGCGGCATTGGACGGTTATAAAAATGTTCCAGTGCCTTCATACGATAGTCGAGCATCCACTCCGGTTCTTCCTTCATTTTCGAAATCTCTTTCACGATATTTGGCGTTAATCCTTTTTCAGTACGGAAAATAGACACGTCTTTATCGTGAAATCCATATTTGTACTCTTCTATTTCAGGTACATTTTTTGCCATTGTTGATAACCTCCCTCTGATTATTACAACTCTGCCTTATTCTTCGTGCACGCCCTTTTCCATGGCTTTCCAAGCAAGGGTGGCACATTTTATACGTGCAGGAAATTTGGAAACTCCCTGAAGTGCTTCAATATCTCCCATCTCTTCTGAGTCAACATCATGTCCTAACATCATTTCAGAAAAGTTTTCGGACATTTTTACCGCTGCTTCCACTTCCATTCCTTTAATCGCCTGTGTCATCATTGATGCGGATGCCATACTGATGGAACAACCTTCCCCTTGGAATTTCGCATTCTTTACAATTCCATCCTCGATGTCCAATTGTAATTGAATCCGATCTCCGCAAGTCGGGTTATTCATATCCACTGTAACAGAATCTTGTTCTAAAGCTCCTTTGTTACGCGGATTTTTGTAATGGTCCATAATAACTTGTCTGTAAAGTGTATCGAGGTTATTCAAAGCCATTCCCAAAATACTCCTTTGTCTTTACCAGCCCGGATACTAACTGATCAATATCCTCTTTTGTATTATAGAGATAGAAGCTGGCTCTTGCCGTTGCGACTACATCTAACCATTTCATTAAAGGCTGTGCACAATGATGACCCGCCCGTACAGCGACTCCTTCCATGTCAAGAACGGTTGCTGTATCATGTGGATGAACTTCATCCAGATTAAATGTAATCAATCCGGCCCGATTCTGCGGTCCATAAATTTGGATGCCATCTATTGTTTGCATCTGACCTAACGCATAGGTTGCCAGTTCTTTCTCATGGGCCAGTATTTCATCTTGACCAACTTCATTCAGAAAATCGATTGCTGCCGCAAGCCCAACTGCTCCGGCAATGATCGGAGTACCACCTTCAAATTTCCAGGGCAGCTCCTTCCATGTAGAATCATATAAATCTACAAAATCAATCATTTCCCCGCCAAATTCTATTGGTTCCATGTTTTCTAATAGTTCTTGTTTTCCATACAAAACACCGATTCCTGTTGGTCCACACATTTTATGACCAGAGAAAGCATAAAAATCACAATCGATATCCTGTACGTCTACTTTAACATGCGGAGCACCCTGTGCGCCATCCACGACCATTACAGCATGGTGCTGATGTGCAATTTCGGTTATTTCTTTTATTGGATTAATCGTTCCAAGCACATTGGAAACATGTGTTACAGCAACGATTTTTGTTTTATCATTTACTGTATTCTTTACATCATCTAATGCAATTGTACCATCTTCTTGTAACGGGAGATACACCAGCCGGGCACCTGTTGCTTTAGCTGCCTGCTGCCAAGGAATCAAATTACTGTGATGTTCCATTGGCGTGATAACGATTTCGTCATCTGGGCCGAGATTATCTCTGGCATAGCTGGATGCCACCAGGTTCAGCCCTGCTGTTGTTCCCCGGTTAAAGATTATTTCTTTGGAATACTTTGCATGGATGAATTCCCGAACCTTTTCACGTGCCCCTTCATATTGATCGGTTGCTCTTGAACCGAGCGTATGCACGCCGCGGTGAACATTGGAATTATTATATTTATAATAATCATTCACCGCTTCAATCACCTGTACCGGTTTTTGCGACGTTGCAGAAGAATCCAGGTACACCAAAGGATGTCCGTTCACTTCCTGTTGAAGAATTGGAAATTGTTCCTTAACGGCTTTTACGTCCATTAATAAACTTTCCTTTCAATAACTTGGATTAATTGTTTACGTACAGACTCAATTGGAAGTTGTTTAACCACTGGAGCTAAGAAACCATGAATTACCAGACGTTCTGCTTCTTCACGTTCAAGCCCTCTGCTCATAAGATAATACATCTGCAGCGGATCCACACGGCCTACAGAAGCAGCGTGACCTGCTGTTACATCATCTTCATCAATAAGAAGGATCGGGTTGGCATCGCCACGGGATTTTTCACTTAACATCAATACACGGGACTCCTGCTCGGAGTTTGCTTTTGTACCGCCATGTTCAATCTTGCCGATTGCGTTAAAAATGGTAGATGCAGCGCCCTTCATTACACCATGTTGCAATATATACCCTTCTGTTGCTTTACCGAACTGACGAATGCTGGAGGTAAAGTTTTGCGTCTGTTTACCACGTCCGACAGACACTGCTTTCGCGTCTGAACCTGCATTCTCTCCCATCAGATAGGTAATGTTTTCTGAAACAGTATTTCCGTCGTTCATTTGTCCAAGTGCCCAATCAATTCGTGCATCACGCTGTGCAACACCACGGCGGTTCACGTAAGTGGTAGTGCCGGCAGCAAAGTTATCCACTGCACCATAAGCAACTTGGGCATTATCATGGGCAAATACCTCTGTTACAAGGTTAGCAACATTTTCTTCTTCTTCATTATGAGAAATATAGTTTTCCACATAAGTGACAGAGCTGCCTTCCTCTGCTACGACAAGCACATGATTTAATAACGCGCTGTCTGCATCTTCCTGCCAGAAAACAGCTTGCAGCGGCTCTTCTATTTGCACATTTTTAGGAACGTAAACGAAAACTCCGCCGTTCATAAGTGCTGCATGAAGTGCTGTCAAACGATTCTGATCAACGGCAACTGCATCTTTCATATAATATTTTTCTACCAGTTCGCTATGCTCCCTGATTGCTGTGAAAATATCTGTGAAAATAACCCCTTTATCCTGAAGGTCTTGTGCAAGACTATTATATGCAGCTGTTTGATTACGCTGGATATATAAGTTTTGCAAATTAGCATCCTTATCAAAGTATGCTTTTAACGCTTCAGGCAGTTCATCAAGGGAAGCAATTGCAGCTGCTTGGTTATCTGCATGCTGGAAATCTGTTAAATTCCAGTTTGATATTTTTGTTTTATCCGGTTTTGGCATTTCTAATGAATCAGCCATTTCCAAAGCTTTGGAACGAAACGCAGCCATCCAGCCGGGTTCATTACGGTCTTTGGAAAATGCTTGAATATAATCTTGATTGAATGGAAGCTTTGTTTCTACAGTCATGATTACCCCTCCTTACATTACGCGTTTTGTTCTGCAGTTTCTTCGTCTTCAATTCCTAATTCTTCTTTAATCCATTCATAACCGTCTGCTTCAAGGCGTTTAGCAAGCTCAGGTCCGCCTGATTTTACAATACGGCCTTGCATCATAACATGTACGAAGTCAGGAGTAATGTAGTTTAAGAGACGTTGATAGTGTGTAATAATCAAGCATCCAAAATTATCGGAACGCATTTGGTTGATTCCTTTAGAAACAACTTTCAATGCATCAATATCCAGTCCGGAATCAATTTCGTCAAGGATAGCGATATTTGGCTGTAATTGCATTAATTGCAGGATTTCATTACGTTTTTTCTCCCCGCCGGAGAAACCTTCGTTCAGGTAACGTGTTGCCATATTTTGATCAATATCAAGATAGTCTAAATCTTTATCCAATTTTTTGATGAATTGCATTAATGGAATTTCGTCGCCTTCTTCGCGTTTTGCATTGATTGCAGAGCGCAAGAAGTCAGAAGTTGTTACCCCGCTGATTTCACTTGGATACTGCATTGCTAAAAACAGACCGGCACGGGCGCGTTCATTTACTTCCATTTCTAAAACGTCTTCTCCATCAAGCGTAACGGATCCTTCTGTTATCTCATAATGAGGATGGCCCATAATGGCAGATGCCAATGTGGATTTACCGGTACCATTCGGTCCCATTACAGCATGGAATTCGCCACCTTTAAGCGTTAGGTCCACTCCTTTTAATATCTCCTTGTCTTCAATGGTTACATGAAGATTTTTGATTTCTAATACTGAGCCTGACATAAATCATACCTCCAAAACTATATTTTAAATCAAATGAATAAAATATCCATTCTCAATTTATTCTCATTATAATCTTAAATCATTTCAAATTAATTCGCAACTGTTATCATCCGTCATTTAAAAGCTTTACATAGTGCTTTTAAGGTTGATTTTCACCCGGTTAGCATTTAAAAAGCTGATGCCCGTCGACATCAGCTTCTGTTATTTTTATCTAAAGTTGCCAGAATTTGCTTCTGATGAAACCATCTTTGCATTCTGGTACTCTTGTTCTCTTTCTTTTTCCACTTTCAATTTCTTATTCAAGCTTCGATTATACTCTTCGTAATTCATGTTTCTGGATTGCCCCATACCTTTTTCCATTTCCGAAGTGTAGCTTAAATCATTTTCAGTGGTAATAATAAATCATCCTTTCCATTTGTTTAACACATTCTATATGCTAACACAGGTATGATTCCCGCTCAAAATCGATTTAAACGTATATTTTCGGATAATTCATGAAAAAGATCTGGTATAGGTAAAATAAAACCCGTATGCTTTAAATTCTTCCCGAATACTCTTTATTCCGCATTTGTTGGTGTCGGGACAACTGCGCCGTCATAGTTTTCCAGCATGAAATCCTGAAGTTCCTCTGACTGCAGCACTTCCACTAATCTGTTTAACGCCTCATTATCAACATCTTCCGAACGTACAGCAATTACATTCAAATACTCGGAATCTTCATCTTCCATAAATAAAGCATCTTCCAGCGGATTTAATCCTGCTTCAATCGCATAGTTTGTATTAATAACAACCAATGCATCTTCTTCACTTTCATAATTCTCCGGCAAGAACGCTGGGTCCACATCTGGATGGAAAGATAAATTTAATGGATTTTCCACGATATCATCTATTGTAGCTGATGACTTTTCAACGTCCTCATCTAACGTAATCAATCCATTATTTTCAAATAACGTTAAAATCCTTCCTTGATCTGTAATGGAATTACTCAACACAACTTCTGTTCCCTCTGGAATATCATCAATGCTTTCAACATTTTGGGAGTAAATGCCAATTGGCTCCACATGAACATTACCAATAGATTCAATTTCGTATCCGGTATCTTCTACTGCTTGGTCAAGATACGGCTGGTGTTGAAAGAAATTTGCGTCCAATGTGCCATTCTCTAAATCATCATTCGGTAAAATATAATCCTGATACGTATCAATGTTTAAAGTGATACCTTCCTCTTCCAGGATAGGCTGTGCCTCCTCAAGAATCTCCGCATGCGGAACACTGGAAGCCCCTACTGTAATTTCCGATTCAGAAGCATCATCATCGCCTCCGCATGCAGCTAATAGAAGGATAAGACCAGCCGCAATCAAAAACATTAACTTCTTCATTTTGTACGCCCCTTTTTCTTTTTTATTATGTGAATCAAGTCAAACTTGAATACCATCTTTATCCCATTTAACGTTTATCCAATTTCCTTGTAATAGCATCCCCAATAAATTGGAAAATGAATACAATCACGACAATAATCACTGTACATACAAATACAACGTCCCAGCTTCTGCGCTGGAATCCGAAATAAAAAGCATAGTTTCCTAAACCGCCGGCACCAATGGCTCCTGCCATAGCTGTATAGCCGATTAACGCAATTGCTGTAACTGTCAGTCCGGATACGAGTGCAGGTTTGGATTCGGGAAGCAGTACTTTAAAGATAATGGTGCTTGCTTTTGCGCCCATTGCTTTGGCAGCTTCCACCACTCCTTTATCCACTTCCTTCAAAGCAATTTCAACCAGCCTTGCATAGAACGGAGCACTGCCCAAAATTAACGCCGGCAAAGCAGCAGTCGGTCCGCGTATGGTCCCTACCAATAAATCAGTAAACGGGAACAATAGCAGGATTAAAATAATGAAAGGAATGGCTCTGAAAATATTAACAAATGCAGCTACGATGGCATTAACCGGCTTATTAGCCCAAAAATTCCCTTTTGATGTTAGAAACAATAATAATCCCAAAAGCAGTCCGAGCAAGGTTGTCCCAACCATTGCAACAGCAGTCATATATATTGTTTCCTGTGATGCTTCAATTAAATCTTCCGCTACCAAGTTCGGAAATAATTCCTCAAGCATGCTGAATTACCTCCACTTCTATAACATCTTGTTCTTTCAGATATTGCATCGCCTCATCTTGTTGGGGCCCTAGCAGTTGAACGATTAACGTTCCATAGCTTCCGCCCTGTGTTTGCGTGATCTTTCCTTGCAAGATGTTCACATGGATATCAAACTGCTTTACAAGTTGGCTGATGATGGTCTGATTCGCACTTTCCCCCAAAAATTGGATGCGTAATAAGATACCTTCCTGGAATTTTTCTTTCAACTCTGTTACGTCTTCCTCTTCTTCATTTGAACCAGTCAGCTGTTCCACAAAGTTTTGTGTAACCTGCTGTTGCGGCTTGGTAAATACGTCGATAACATTTCCTTCTTCGACCACTTTGCCATGTTCCATCACAGCAACCCGGTTACATATTTTACGAATAACATGCATTTCGTGTGTAATTAGAATAATCGTTAATCCTAATTTTTCATTGATATCTTGCAACAAGCGCAGGATTTGGTTCGTTGTTTCCGGATCCAATGCAGAAGTCGCCTCGTCACAAAGTAAGACTCTAGGAGAGTTCGCCAGCGCTCTGGCAATACCGACCCGTTGTTTCTGCCCGCCGCTTAACTGGGCAGGATAAGCGTCCTCTCTTCCTGCCAAACCGACTAATTCAATCAATTCCAATACACGTTTTTCACGTTCCTGTTTCTCCACTCCAGAAATTTCAAGCGGAAAGGCGATGTTTTCTGCAACGGTACGGGACCATAGCAGGTTAAAATGCTGGAAGACCATGCCAATATCCTGTCTGGCAATTCGTAAATCCGATTTGGATAAAGAGGTAATCACCTTATCGCCGATTTTCACGGTTCCTTCTGATGGTTCTTCCAGTCTGTTGATTAAGCGGACAAAAGTACTTTTCCCTGCACCGCTGTAACCGACCACGCCATAAATATCTCCATCTTCCACGTGAAGATTTAAATTATCTACGGCGACAACATCTTTATTGTTTAAAGAAAATACTTTCTTCAGCCCTTCAATGGATATCACTTTTTTCACTCCTATATGTAAACAATCCTGTTTATCATGTATTCTTGTTTGTTATTTATCGCAGTGTAACTGGCTATAAGACTCCCGCTTCAAGAAATGAATGAAAACTATATTTCTAAGCGGGAGTTCCAACAGCCAGTAACAGCCCGATTCGTTCAACTAACTTTCAGCAGGGGGTGAATCCCCAGTTGAAAAAAGTTTCACTTTATACAAATCAATGAAAAAACGCCTTTCTGCAAGAGAACAGAAAGACGCTTAAATATACGTTGTATCGTCTGTTGTTCTCTTATCTGTACAAATGCTCGCAGGAGTTGGCACCTTTCCAATGATTGAAGGTTGCCGCGGTTTCTACGGGCCAGTCCCTCCACCGCTCTTGATAAGAGTTTTCTTTTTTAGGATAGTGTTGCTATCGTAGCACGTCATTTGTATTTTTGTCAACTAAATCCGTAGTTGACCACTTGGAATTAAACCTATTTCTTTTTTTCACATGTTTAGTTATTTATCGCTTGGAACAATTCGGCTTTATACTTCATCAAATACTGATAAATATTTGCTGTTGAATGAAAAGTGTACACTTTCTCCACGATTTCCCCGTCTTCCATAAAAGCAAGACACGGTACGCTCTCAATTTGATGATCCTGCATAAATGCAGGATGCACCGAAGCATTCATCTCCGTAAAAATATCTTCCTGATGCAATCTTTCTACGTTTTCCAGCATGGAACGCGCAACACTACATGTCCCGCAAAATGGAGTATAAATATATAATATGAGCCGATGATGGTTCATGTTTGCTTCATTAAAATGTTTCAAGTTTATTCTCCTCGATCCTTCGTTTTCAGCAAATGCTATACGCTTTTAAAAAGGGCAGCTTTTTAAATAAAAAAGTAACCACCTTCTTCATATTCCATCTTTTTTCCGATGAATAAATTCGTTCCCATCTTAACGTGTATGCTACCATTTGGCAAGGCAATTGAGATCTATTCCAATTCGCTTTCCTGCCAGGATGCTGGCCAGCATTTTCTTGGGAGTGGCGGCAACTTCACGGAATTCGCTGCTTACATAAATATGTTCTGCATGCGGAAGTTCCCCCGCCAGCTGTTTTCGGAGTTTTATTCCGGATTCATCTTCGTCCACCAGAATAAATACTTCTGTATCATCTAAATGATAATATTCTAACAGTTCTTCAAACTTCTCTACGCCAATGGTTCCATTTGTACAAACAATGGTGATGGTATTATCGTCAAGAATTTTTTCAAGATGCTTTTTATCAGATAACCCTTCAACGATTATGACTTTATTGTAATCATCTTCCATCATCGTTTTGCACTCCTTATCGTAGCAAATAGGTTGAACATTCTCTACCATGCTTTTTATATAGTATATGAAAAGAAAAGAGCTAACTATACACGAATGTGGAAAGTCAGCTCTTTTTTCACCGTTTTTTAGAGCCTTTTTTGAAATACGCAGGAATCTGTCCTGTTATTTCCATCACTTCTAAAATAGGTGCAATATGATTATATTATCCTTCTGTAAATGCACGGTATGCTTCCGCATCTAATAATTCATCTAATTCGTTTTCGTTCCCAACTTCAACAACGACCATCCAGGCTTTTTCATGCGGCGATTCATTGACGAGCTCCGGGCTGTCTTCCAGTTCTTCATTAACTTCTACCACTTTTCCGCTTACTGGAGCATACAATTCAGACACCGTTTTAACAGACTCCACACTTCCAAATGGCTCATCCAGTTCTAAAGAATCGCCGACTTCCGGTAATTCAACAAAGACAATATCGCCAAGCTCATCTTGTGCAAATGCTGTAATCCCGATACGGACGTTACCATTTTCTTTTTTTACCCATTCGTGCTCTTTTGAATACAAGTAATCATTTGGCAAGCTCATTTCGTATCCCTCCAACCATTCTTCTTTTCCCTTCAACTATACATGGAAGCCGGCTTTATTTCTAGTGTATGTTCAAAAAGTCCGATAAATAGGACCAAGCAGTTCCAGGCGACTGGATTTTTCCGAACGGACTTCTCGCGTGTTGCGGTGACTTCTACGTTGCCCACAGGACGTGGGCGTTCTTAGTAGAAGTTCCTCTATGCTTTAAAATACGTGAGCATCGGAAAAAATCCAGTCAACGCAGAAATTCGCCGTGTCATTTTTATTGGACTTTTTAAACTTCTTCTAGCACTATTTCCAGAAAGATTCATAAGTCTCTTCATTAAACCCGACAGTCACTTTACTACCGTCAGTCAAGACTGGTCTTTTAATAAGCATGCCGTCAGAAGCTAAAATATCTGCCATTTCCTGAGGAGATAAATCATTTATTCTTTCTTTTAAATTCAATTCACGATATTTTTTACCGCTTGTGTTAAAGAACTTCTTAGGCGGCAAATCACTTTTCTCCATCCAAGATAACAGCTGGTTCGCACTTGGAGGGTCATCTACAATCGAAATGGCCTGATAATCGATTTGATTCTCATCCAGCCATTGTTTTGCTTTTCGGCAAGTACCGCATTTCGGGTACCAATAAAAAGATAATGTCATGGGTTCTCCTCCAATTCTATTGTTGATCCTCTTTTGTCGGTCCCATAACACCTGGCACCTCTAATCCAGCTTGTCTAAGCAGAACAGTCATTTGACCGCGATGGTGAATTTGATGGCTGACTAACATACGTAACACATTTCCTTTTGGTGCAGATCCGCCAAAGTCAACCAGATCATTCACCAGCGCCTCATCAGAAAGTACTTCTTTCGATTTCTCTACCAAACGGTTGGATATATCTTCATAAGCTTCCACAATATCACTTGCTTTGGTTGGAACATTGTCCGGATCGTAAGGGGATTCTAGATCCACGCCGACTAAGCTCATAAAGAAAACAGGTGTATTCACCAAATGCCAGCCGAGCCAGCCGAGGCTATTATGTCCCTCTACAATGGACTGATCCAGTTTATCATCTTCCAAAGCGTTTAATACCGCTTTTGTACTGTCCGCAGACTGTGTCCATTCGGTTAAAAAGTCATTTAAATTTCTATACATGCTTGTCCCTCCCTGAAATATTCATTTCTTTTTACTAGCGTATCACGAAACTTCCGCTTTAATCCAATATATTGAATTGATTTATTGCGTACAGGAAGACTGTCAGAAATGACAAAACAAAAAAGTCTTCGTACAATAATAATTGGGAAATAAGACATATAATTCATGGATGCAGAAGAGAAAGGAAATACATATCATGCTCAAGAAATCTATCCAAGCAAAATGTGCTGCAATTACGGAAAATAAAATATTTACCAATACCATTATCGGATTGATTATCTTCAATGCGATTATTGTAGGTGCAGAAACATACCCTGCAGTCTACAATAATTTTGCTTCTGCTGTCTATTGGATAGATGCGTTATTATTAATTATATTTACAATTGAAATCATTATTAGATTAATAGGGAGCCCCTCGCTTATTTCCTTTTTCAAGCGCCCGTGGAATGTGTTTGATTTCGTTATTGTATTGGGAAGCATCGTATTTATCGGCTCCAGTTACATCACAGTATTACGTATCTTAAGAGTCCTTCGTGTATTAAGGGCTATTTCGATCATCCCGTCTTTAAGGAAGATAGTGAATGCATTACTGCTGACCATTCCTTCCATGGGGACGATCATGATTCTATTAGGGCTATTCTTCTATGTCTATGCAGTTATTGGAACGACACTTTTTGCTTCCATTTCACCAGAATACTTCGGCTCTTTACATCGCACCATGCTTACGCTGTTTCAGATAATTACATTAGATTCATGGGCGAGCAATGTGATGTATCCTATTTTAGAACAAGACCCCTCCTATTGGTGGTATTTTGTAACCTTTATTCTAATCGGAGCGTTTGTTATCGTGAATTTATTTGTCGGGGTTATTGTCAATAATGTAGAAGAAGCCAACCGGGAAGAGGAACCGTCTCCAACTGACCGGAAACTGGAAGAAATGGATAAAGAATTGAAAGAAATCAAAGCATTATTAAACGAAAGATCAGAGAAATAACGTAAGCTGTATTCTATAAAAAACAAAATTACGATTCCCAGAGCAGTCAAAAAGAGGCCGCCTAAGCCTCTTTTTGACCATCTATCTTTTATCACACGATATATTTTTCTTCTTCGATAACTTTCACAGCCATTTCCCGTTTCTTTTTAACCACATTAATCGATGTATGCCTGGTTAACTTACGCAAGGAGGACAACATCACGCGCAGATTATCTCCTTCTTCTACAGTAATCAATATTTCTTTTGCAGCTGCTTCCATTCGGTTGAATGCTTCCTGCGCGTAGACTTCTGTATATAATAATTTCTGCTGTGCCTTTTCCAGTCCGTCCTTGGCAATAGCTTTTTCTGTCCGGAGAATGGCTGATTCCATGTTAAATACTTCCGCTGTCATATCCGCTAACTTCACAAGAATTTCTTGTTCCGCTTCTACTTTTTTACCATATTTTTGTGCTGCTAAGCCTGCCCCCAGCAAAATTAACTTTTTCGCATTCTTTAATAAATGCTTTTCTTGATCTAATGCTTCCGTTCCTATTTCCTCTGGCATCATCATCATTAACTCTTCTTGCAGCCCTTGTGCCTTTTCCAATAGTGGCAATTCGCCCTTCATTGCTTTTTTCAATAATGTTCCCGGCACTAATAGGCGGTTAATTTCATTGGTTCCTTCAAAAATGCGATTAATTCGCGAATCGCGATAAATCCGTTCAACTTCATATTCTTGCATAAAACCATAGCCGCCATGCAGCTGTACAGCCTCATCTACTGCATAATCCAGTAATTCGGAAACACTAAATTTCGACATCGAACATTCTATTTGATACTCTGCAATTGCTCTGGCCACTTCACGTCCATCTTCCAATTGTTCATCCGTTAAGGCGCCCATTCGCTGTTCAAATAACCCTACGATACGATAGACCGCACTTTCATTGGCATAAAGTTTGGCAGCAATCGTTGCTAACTTTTCCTGCGTGAGCGAGAAGCTGGAAATCGGTGTTTGAAACTGTTTGCGCTCATTTGCATATTTTGCAGCTAATTCCAAGGTGCGCTTAGAAGCTCCGATACCTCCGACAGCCAGTTTATAACGGCCGACATTTAAAATGTTAAAAGCAATGATATGCCCCCGTCCTTTTTCTCCAAGCAGATTTTCCACCGGTACTTCCGCATCTTCTAAGACCAAGGTTCTGGTAGAGGAGCTTTTGATTCCCATTTTCTTTTCTTCCGGGCCAGTAGATACACCAGGATATTCTCTTTCTACAATGAAGGCACTGAAATGCTCGCCATCAATTTTAGCGTAAACAATGAAGACATCCGCGAATGCGGAGTTGGTAATCCATTGCTTTTCGCCATTTAAAATATAATGGGTGCCGGCGTCGTTTAATTTGGCAGTGGCTTTTGCGCCGAGTGCATCAGAACCGGAGCTTGGCTCTGTCAGTGCATAAGCGGCAATCAGTTCACCTGTTGCTAATTTAGGCAGATATTTTTCCTTTTGCGCATCATTTCCAAAGAAAACAATCGGCAGCGATCCGATTCCGACATGCGCACCATGTGTGATCGAGAATCCGCCTGCAGGGGACAGTTTCTCTGCAATTAAAGAGGAACTGATCTTATCTAATGCCAGACCGCCATATGCTTCTGGTATATCCGCTCCTAATAAACCTAAATCGCCAGCTTTTTTCAGCAGCTCCACGGAATGCTCAAATTCTTGATTTTCCAGCTTATCAATTTTCGGAATAACTTCTCCCGCGACAAAGTTTTCTGTGGTTTTTGCAATCATTTTATGCTCATCTGTAAAATCTTCTGGTGTAATGATGTCTTCTGGCGCAATATCCTCTACTAAAAATCCGCCGCCTTTCAATAACTTCTCTTTTGTTTCACTCATCGTCATTACCCCTTTTCCATTAGATTATAGTGCGTGTTCAAAAAATCCGATAAATAAGACCAAGCCGCAGAAGTTCGCCATGTCATTTTATTGGATCTTTTTAACTTCTTGTTATAGAAGTTCAAATACACCAGCAGCTCCCATACCGCCGCCAATACACATCGTTACAATGCCAAACTGTTCATTTCTCCGCTTCATCTCATGCATTAAACTGACCGTCAGTTTGGTTCCGGTACAACCAAGCGGGTGTCCTAATGCAATCGCGCCGCCATTCACATTCACTTTATCTGCATCCAAATCCAATGCCTGAATCACCCGGAGTGCCTGCGATGCAAAAGCTTCATTCAATTCAATTAACCCGATATCCGCTAAGTCGAGTCCTGCCATTTTCACGGCTTTCGGAATCGCTTCTACCGGACCGACACCCATAATTTCCGGTGCTACACCAGCTACGGCGAAGGAACGGAATTTTAAAATCGGTGTGAGCCCTTCCGCTTCTGCTTTCTCTTTTTCCATCAATAAAACAGAAGCTGCTCCATCACTCATTTGGGAAGCATTCCCGGCCGTAACACTTCCTTTTACATGGAAGGCCGGTCGCAAGGACCTGAGTGTTTCTATATTCGTACCTGCCCGGACTCCCTCATCCATGTCAAAAGTAAAAGCACGCTCTTCTATTTTATAGTTCTCCCCTACAAATCGCTCCTTGACTTCTACCGGAACGATTTCATCTTTAAACAAACCATTCTCTATAGCCTTTGCAGCACGCGCATGACTTTGCACTGCGAAAGCATCCTGATCCGTTCTTGAAATATCAAAACGATTGGCAACTTCTTCGGCCGTATGTCCCATGTTCATATAGTACTCCGGAGCATTTTCAACCAAATTCGGATTAGGTTTAATCACATGCCCGCCCATCGGAATCATTGTCATGGATTCGGCACCGCCGGCAATAATCGTATCTGCAGCACCGAGCATAATCCGTTCAGCGCCGTAAGCAATCGTTTGTAATCCCGAAGCACAGTAACGATTGATGGTAATACCCGGAACATCATGGCTTAATCCGGCCAGGCCTGCAATATTCCGCGCCATGTTCATCCCTTGTTCTGCTTCCGGCATGGCACAGCCAATAATCACATCATCTATCTGTCCCTGATAACCGCCGGCCCTATTTAATGTTTCCTTGATTGTCAGCGCTGCCAAGTCATCCGGTCTGGCATTCCGTAATGATCCTTTATTTGCTTTTCCTACTGGTGTTCTTGTACCAGCTACAATCACTGCTTCTTTCACGGAAGTATCCTCCTTTAAATGCGTGTTCCTTTTGACATATCTTTTTGAAAGATTAATTGCGCAACGGCTTTCCTTTCACAAGCATATGCTGCATTCTTTGCTGTGTCAGCGGTTCTGCAATCAGGCTTAAGAACGCCTCTCTTTCCAAATCAAGCATAACCTGTTCATCAATCTCTGCCCCTTCTTCAATTCTTCCACCAGATAAGACGTAGGCTAATTTTTTAGCAATTTTCAAATCATGTTCGGAAGCATAACCGCCATAATATAATGATTTGGCGCCCATAACCATCGCTGCATAGCCGGGTTCTCCGACAACAGGAATTTTTTCCCTGGCAGGTTTTTCATAGCCTGCATCAGATAAGGCTAATACACGCTTTTTCGCATCATAAAGCACATGATCCGGATTCCTGCTGATACGATCGTTTTTATTCAGATAACCGTTTTCCATTGCTTCTCTGGCAGAGGTCGAAACTGTTGCCATAGCTACTTTTTCAAATACATCATTGGCCACTTTGGATAAATTAACATTTACTCCCTCAGGAAGATGGCGTAATTCTTTTAAATAAAGCTCTTTTGTGCCTCCTCCCCCGGGAATCAGACCGACGCCAAATTCAACCAGACCCATATACGTTTCCGGAGAAGCCTGAATCGCAGCAGCCGGCAAGGACACTTCCGCACCGCCGCCTACTGTCATATTAAATGGCGCAACAACCACCGGTTTATCAGCATATTTAATATGCATCGTCATATTTTGAAACTGGCGGACTACCAGATCTAATTCAAAAATATTATCATCCTGTGCTTCCATCAGCATCATGGCCAGGTTAGCACCGACACAAAAATTCTTTCCCTGATTACCAATCACAAGCCCTTTGTAATTGGTATTCACTTCCTCTATAGATTCATTGATCATCTGGATAATATCCAGCCCGATTGCATTGCTTTTGGAATGAAATTCTAATAAAGCAACACCGTCCCCTATATCTATCAAACTGGCACCCGTATTTTTCTTAATAACTCCCTTTTGCTCCTTGATCGCTGCCAGAGAGATTTCTTTCGGATTGACTTCTTTTAGCTGGTAGGCATTTGCATGGAAAAAGTACGTATTTCCCTCTTGCTGTTGATAAAAGGATTTCTTTCCTTCCTCCAGTATATCCAGTACCCAGCTCGGCACAGATTCCCCTTCTGCTTGCATACGCTCCACGGAATGTCGTACCCCGATCGCGTCCCACGTTTCAAATGGGCCTAATTCCCAGCCGAACCCCCATTTCATCGCGTCATCAATAGATACAATATCATCGGCTATTTCTCCAACTAAATCAGCAGCATATAGCAGCACAGGCTTCATTATCGACCAGATAAATGCAGAAGCTTTGTCTTCTCCCGAATGTACAAGCGCTTTCATTTGTCTGCTTAATCCTTTTTCCTGTTTAGCAGATTCAGTCGCAGCCGTTTTTAATTTTTTTCTTTCCTGATATTCAAGTGTATTGGGATTTATTTCTACAATGCTTTTATCCTTCTTCTTTTCGTAAAACCCTTTCCCGCTCTTCGCACCAACCCAGCCTTTTTCCACCATCTGTTTGATAAAATCCGGTACTGTAAACACTTCTTTCTCTTTTGGATCAAATACATGATGGTAAACATTGTCCGCTACGTGATAGAATGTATCAATTCCCACGACATCAAGCGTGCGGAATGTTGCACTTTTAGGTCTGCCGATAAGCGGTCCGGTAATCGAATCTACTTCTCCGACGCTAAGTCCTTGTTTCTCCATTTCCTGTACCGTAACCAGAAGGCCATAAGTCCCTATTCTGTTGGCTATAAAATTTGGTGTGTCCTTCGCTTCGACTACACCTTTCCCCAACACGTTCTCGCCAAACGTTTTCATAAAGGAAAGTACTTCCGGTTTTGTTTTTTCTGTCGGAATAACTTCTAATAATTTCAGATAGCGCGGCGGATTAAAGAAGTGTGTCCCTAAAAAATGCGCCTGCATATCTTCTGATGTATCTGCAATCATAGCCTCCACTGAAATACCGGATGTATTGGAACTGACAAGGCTTCCCTCCCTGCGATGGGAATCCACCTTTTGAAAGAGTTCTTTTTTCGCTCCCAGATGTTCCACGATGACCTCAACAATCCAATCCGCTTCGGATAACAGTGCTATATCATCCTCTAAATTAGCAGTACGAATCAGCTCTAAACTTTTCTTAGACGTAATCGGTGACGGCGTTTGTTTCAGCAGCTTCTTTTTACTTTCGCTGACAATCCGATTCCTGACCTGTTTGTCTTCTAGCGTCAGCCCCGCTTTTTCTTCCTTGTCTGTTAAAGCATCCGGCACTCGGTCAAACATTGTTACCGATATACCCGCATTTGCCAAATGTGCGGCAATACCTGAACCCATTACTCCCGAACCTATTACAGCTACTTGTTTAATGGCATATGTCATGTCACAATCCTCCAGCCTTTCTTGAATGAATACTCATTCATTTTTAAGCCAAAAAATAAAGATATTGGCAATTTGCATATCTCATATTACTTATACTATAACGGATTATTTATTATTCCGCAATATATTTAGCGACATTTTTGTAAAGGGTTTCAAAAAAGAGGTATTCCTTACAGTCACGTCTTAAGAAGGACTGGTAGAACAACCATCCTTCCATATAGCTGTTATGGTTGGAAGGTAAAGTGTAAGGCGACCGCTGCGGCGGTTATACTAACCTGACAACATTGGTAACCGCAGTCCCAGGACGTCGGAAAGCGAAGGGCTTGGCCGGAGCGGTTGCTATACACCACATCTTATTACAAAAATAGAAGGATTATTAAACTTAACATGATAATAAAGAGCATATTCACCCTGAAACATCATGGTTTATATGCTTATTATAAGATGCGAAAATTGAACTTTTCATACGTCATTCTTTATAGCAATCTCAAATATCGTAATCATTCCTATTTACAAAAACGCATCCTTGCGATAAGATAGATAACGTACTCGAGGAAGTATGTTCGATTGCAATTTAATATGAATGGAGGAGTACGATGACAACACCTGTAGTGTCCATGTCTGAGATTAACTTCCATTATGAATCTCGTAAAGTGTTAGATAATATAAATTTTGAAATTCCCAAAGGTGCTTTTATGGGATTGGTCGGTCCAAATGGCGGCGGTAAAACCACATTAATCCGGCTGATTCTTGGCCTTGAAAAACCAGAAACGGGTGAAATAATGGTTTTTGGACAACCTATTCAAAAGCTGAAAAACAGAGAAAAAATCGGTTTTGTTTCTCAAAAAGCCGGGGCTTTTAATAAAGGTTTTCCTGCAACGGTTTATGAAGTAGTTGCTTCCGGCCTCACTGCCCAGCTTGGCTATTTGAAATTTTTAAGGAAGAAAGATAAACAAAAAATTCATGATGCCATTGCCCAGGTCGGCATGACAGAATATACGAAGCAAAATATCGGAAACTTATCCGGCGGTCAGCAGCAGCGAATTTTTATAGCACGCGCGCTTGTCAATGATCCTGAATTAATTATTCTGGACGAACCGACTGTCGGAATTGACTATGAAAATGTAAAGATATTTTACGAACTGCTTCATAAATTGAATACAGAATTCAAAAAAACATTATTACTGGTAACACATGATACAGGCACAATGACTGAGTATGCGACTGATATCGTTTGTTTAAATAAAAGCTTGCATTTTCACGGCAATCCAGCTGAATATGCATCTCTTACAGAAGCAGATTTTTCTCAAATTTACGGTCATCCAGTCAGCCTAGTTACGCATTAATTCATCGTTGGAGGAAAGACAATGCTTTTGGACTTTATAACGTACCCTTTTTTAAGATATACTTTTTTAACAGGTATCTTAATAGGAATAATCGCACCACTACTTGGCACTTTTATCGTTGTGAGGCGTCAATCACTAATTGCTGATGCACTCTCACACGTTACGTTAGCCGGGATATCATTCGGTTTGATGGCCGAAAAAAAATATGGATGGGTCGTCTCCCCCATATACAGCGGTATGGTTTTCTCTGTACTAGGCTCTATTTTTATTGAAAAACTGCGTACTGTCTATAAAGCCTATCAGGAAATTTCGATACCTATTATTCTTTCTGCCGGTGTCGGTTTGAGTGTCATTTTCATTTCTGTTGCAGATGGGTTTAACACGGACTTGTTCAACTATTTATTTGGATCTGTCTCTGCCGTCACAGCCAATGATTTTTATGTTATTTCCGGCGTTGCAGTTTTTGTTCTCTGTGTTATCTGGCTCTTCTTTAAAGAATTATTTACGATGTCCTTTGATGAAGAACAAGCTACCATTGCCGGATTGCATGTCAAATGGATCAATATGCTGTTTATCGTTTTGACTGCGCTTGTCATCGCAGCTTCTATCCGGATTGTCGGGGTATTACTGGTTTCTGCACTGATGACTTTACCAGTTGCAGCAAGTATGCGCTTGGCGAAAGGTTTTAAACAAATGATTTTTCTTTCCATTCTTTTTGGCGAGATTGCGGTTGTATTCGGGATTATCTCGGGTTATTATTTAGATATCCCGCCAGGAGGAACCATTGTTATGACATCGCTCGTTCTTCTGTTCATCGCGATTGGATTGAAAAAGCTACGAAAATAAACGGAGGTTTTTATATGAATCTTCAAGAAGCAATTGCTGTATTAAAAGAAAAAGGATATAAAACAACTGGAAAACGGAAAGACATCCTGGAATTCTTTTCTTCCGAAGATGGATACCGTTCTGCCAAAGATTTGATTGCCCATCTCGAAAAAAAAGACGGTGCAGTCAGTTTCGATACCATTTATCGTAACCTGCACTTGTATAATGATTTAGGGATATTAGAAAAAACAGACCTGGAAGGGGAAAAAAACTTCCGGCTAAGCTGCAGCCATCATCATCATCACCATTTTATCTGCACTGACTGCGGCAAGACAAAAGAAATTGAAGTCTGCCCCATGGACACGGCTTCTTCTGAACTTAAAGATTATGAAATAGATGATCATAAATTCGAGATTTATGGTAAATGCCCTGCCTGTGTTCATGCTTAAGAAATAATTTTTGAGAAAAACGATGGTTTCGCTAAAAAATGAGCGGCTCCGTCGTTTTTCTTATCTTTTAACAAACTTTTTTCGACATTCCTATTTCTTTATCCCCAAAAGTTTTGTATACTACTTTTAGAACAATTATATTAGGAGCAGAGTAGTATGCGTAAAAGTAGTAAATTTCGATTATTGTTATTATTCATCGCAGGAGTCGTATTTATTGCGTTTGTTTTGATTATGCAACGACAATTTAACAATCCGGATTTTGATTTTCAAAATGAAACAGCAGACGTCAGCACGACAGAAAGCGATGAAGAAACAGAGGAGACAGATACGGACATAGATACGACAGATACTTCTGAATCGGAGGAAGATGCGGGAGATGAAGCGGAGGCCTCTGAAGAAGAGACAGAGAGTGACGACGAAGAGGATCATCAGGTGACAGCGGAGCAATTAAATATCCGCAGCAGCCCCAGTGCAGACAGTGAGGTTGTAGCCACACTGACTACAGATGATGTTGTTCAAGTTATCGGGGAACAAGATGAGTATGAATGGATTGAGGTCGCTTTTGACGACGTCACCGGTTACGTAAATGCCGGTTACTTGGAACCCGTTGACTAATAAGACAGATACCTACCTATGATGCAAGAAATAGCAGATATCATTTATATTTTATACCTTCACAGAAAAACCGAACTGTTTTCCCTGCTCATATTTGATGAAAGGGGGGAAAACAGTTCGGTTTTTGAAGATTTTTTCATAAGGGAACGAACATTTTTCCGTTTAATCCAGCACCGTGTCTAGTACCTTACTTTCTTCATGATCCAGCATATTCTTTAAGATGACCTCTTCCACTTCTTTGTTCATTTCCGTTTCCAAGGTTTTGGAAGCAGGTGATTCACCGACTATAAAAATCCGCTTCCACTCCCGATCTTTTGCCTGCTTATCCAGCTTTGGCGCAACACTTTTATACCAGCGATACTGGTTCGCTTTATAACGGGCATTAAACAATTCTTTTTGTAAATTGCCAGAACCAAGCCCTGTTGTGGACCTTGGTTGACGGGGACCTTGTTTTATTTTCCAGGTGTCTTCTTCTACATCTAATTCATATTCTGCTGTATCTCTTACTTGATTTAAATTCGTATCAATTAATTTTACCTGGTTTTGTTGTACAAGGATAATACCTGTCTTCGGATATTTTTCGGATAGCGTTTTCAATTGCGCCAGCTCAGGTATCTCTTCCCATTGAAATTCATTTTCCACCTTCATCTGGACACGTTCAGCAAACCATACTTCCCCATCGGCAGAAGCAATAATAATAACCCCGCGTCTGAGATTTCTCCCTATTTCAGCCATATAATCTTTAACATACTTCTTTACTTTTTGGAAATTTTTTAATTCTTCTTGATCATCAGCTTCTCTTAAGTAATGCTCAAAATTATTTAATCCGTTTTTCAAGTGAATTTTCCACTCTCCACTTTGCTGTTCCGGATCACTTAAATCCGTATTCAAATACATTGTAAATATCTTATTGGCTCCGGTTCCTCTTACATTCTTCAAATCTTTGACAACATTTTGCAGATCTTCCATGGTAAGCCTCCTCCAAATAGATATATATTTCATATGTAACCGAAATCAAAGAAGATTAAACTTTCTCAGCGCTAAATCACTGCCACAGGTGTTTTTTACATAAAAAAGGAAAGAGGTATCCATCCGCTTCCCTTTTTTTATTGCTATTTATTCTTGTTCAGCTTGTTCTTCCGATGCACTTTTCGTGATTTTTACCCTTTTTATTTGATAGCCATCTTTTTCTGCAAGCGTAAATGTATATCCTTCAAATTCCATCACGGTTCCTACATCAGCTTCCAGATTATGCGTGAAGAACCAGCCTCCGATAGTATCTACCTCATCATCTTCCAAATGGATATCTAATTTTTGGTTAATATCGTCCAAGCTGACCCGACCAGCTACCAGATAAGTTGTGTCATCGACCGTTTCAAAATCAGGTACTTCATCTTCGTCAAACTCATCCCGGATATCCCCGACAATTTCCTCCAAGATATCCTCAACAGTAACCAGCCCTGCCGTACCGCCATATTCATCATTCACAATAGCCATGTGAATACGGTCTTTTTGCATCCTCAAAAGAAGTTGACGGATAGGTGTTGCTTCGGATATATGGATAATAGGCCGGATATAATCTTCAATGGTCGAAGGTTCATCATTATTTAATTTCCCAGTAAACACTTCTTTTAAATTCACCAGTCCGACAATATTATCCTTATCTTCATCGGCAACAGGATAACGCGTAAACTGCCCTTCACGAATAATCTCCATATTTTCCTCAAAACTATCCTCCAGAGAAAAGTAGATCATATCCGTTCTCGGCGTCATAATTTCTCTCGCTACCCGTTCATCAAAATCAAAGATATTATTTACATACATCATTTCAGATTGATTGATTTCACCGCTTTTATAGCTGTCAGCTAAAATTAAACGCAACTCCTCTTCCGTGTGCGTTTCTTCATGTCCGCTCATGGATTTTAAACCGATTGCTTTCGTTAACAACCTTGCAGCCCCGTTTAAAAACCAAATAAACGGAAACATAAGCCTATAAAACCACGTTAAAGGCATTGCTACCACTAACGTGACCTTTTCAGCTTTTTGAATGGCTAATGTTTTAGGAGCAAGTTCTCCAATAACAACATGCAAGAATGTAGCAATAAGAATGGAAATAATGATGGAAAGCGTCGTCACAAATCCCGCTCCCAAATTCACTGTTTCCAAAATGGGATGCAGCATCCTTTCAAAAGTCGGCTCTGCTAAACGCCCGATACCAAGTGCGGTAATGGTAATCCCCAGTTGGCAGGCAGATAGATACTCATCCAGATGCGTAACAATATTTTTTGCCATGCCAGCCGATTTTTTTCCGGCTGCGACATGCGGCTCCAGCTGTGTGCTTCGGATTTTCACGATAGCAAACTCTGACATAACAAAAAAAGCGGTTAAAGCGATTAAAGCAGCAACCGCAAGTAAATTAATTGTAATCGATATGTCCAATTAAGATCCTTGCGCAAATTCGCACAAGGATTTCACCTCCTGAAATTATAAAAATGAAATCATATGATAAGCTTTTTCCACACGCAGATGATCCAAATGAGCAGGATCAATGGATATCGCTGCAGTATGATTAAATTGAAAATGCCATATTACCTTCCCATCAAATCACCCTCTCTCTTACTCTACATTATAATGGATAAAGGTATAATATGTCTACTTGACTTTGAAAATGGCGCGGGAAATAACAACAAATAAACAAGCCGCTGTTTCTATAACAGCAAGCTTGTTTATTCATTAGTATCATTAATTTTTTATCTTGTCTTTTTCTTCCTTTTTCAATATTTTTATAAAAGAAATCATCAGAATTATAATAATAATCACAAACGGCAACGCGGATGTAAGAGAGGCTGTCTGTAATGCTTCTAATCCTCCGGCAACTAATAATACAACAGCAATAGCAGTAATCAAACCGCCCCATATAAACTTTGTAATCAACGCCGGGTTCAGACTCCCCTTGGACGTCATGCTCCCTAAAATATATGTTGCAGAGTCTGCTGAGGTCACAAGAAATGTGAAAATCAGAACAATTGCCATAAGTGAAGTAATGGTGCTTAACGGCAAAGTACCGAATGTCTCGAATAATGCTACAGCTAAATCATGATCCACCGCTTCCGCAATCATTGTTCCGTTTCTTAAATCACTATATAAGCCAGTTCCCCCAAAAACTGCAATCCATACACAAGCAATAGCAGGTGATGCTACAAGTACGCCAAAAATATACTGACGTATGGTGCGCCCTCGGGATACACGAGCTACAAATGCACCAACAAATGGTGACCACGATATTGCCCACGCCCAGTAGAAAATAGTCCAGTCCACCACCCAATCATCTCCTGTATACGGAGTTAAGCGCAAACTATATTCTACAAAGTTAGTTAAGTAATCTCCTAAACCTAAAACAAATGATTCTAAGATAAACACAGTCGGTCCTGTTATGAATACAAACACGAGCAGGATTAGACAAAAAGATAAATTAATCGAACTTAGCCATTTCATCCCGCGATTTAAACCACTGACAGAAGAGAGCAGATAAACAAGCAGCATCGCTAACGCTATGGAAATTTGCATCCAGACACCGTCAGGCAAACCAAAGACAGAGGATAAACCACCGCTCATTTGCATAATTCCCAATCCTAGTGAAGTAGCTACTCCCATAACAGTAGCAATGACCGCAAGTGAGTTAATAGAATTCATTGTTACTGGGTTTTTCCCGACAACAGGTTTAACAGCTGTCGAAATTAAACCATCTTTTCCCTTTCGAAATTGCAAATAGGCAATAACAAGTCCAACTAGTGCAAAAACAGCCCATTGACTGATGCCCCAGTTAAAGAAAGCATATCCCATAGCTACTCTTGCAGCTTCTTCTGTTTGCGGTTCCAAATCTGGAAAAGGAGTATCAAAAAAGTGACTCATTGGTTCAGCTACTCCCCAAAACACAAGACCAGATCCGAAACCTGTAGAAAACAGCATACCAATCCAAGGGAAAAAACCAAATTCAGGTTTGGTGTTTTTACTGCCTAACTTTAGCTTTCCATACCGGCTAATGCATATCCCGATTAAAAATATAACAAATGCAAAGACAGCTATAAGATATAGCCATCCGAAACTATGTGTTGTAAAACGAAATAACGTTGTTGCTACACTTTGAAATCCGGTTGGATTAACAGCACCGATAATAACCAACGCCAAAACAACCGAGGCTGATATAAAGAATACCGGATTTAAAAAACTTTTATTCTTTTTTTTCATGCATCCATCCTTTCTATGTTTATTTGCTGCAAAAATGGGATATATATTACTATTCCCATTACCCGTAATAGTAAACTAGGTTATTTGCGAAAAAAGGAAAACTTGTAAGAGTATGTTGTTTTTCGGGAAGATAAACGCTAATATATAATTTGAAATTAATATTTTCCTTCCTGACACTCGCTACGGAAAAACACTACGCTTTCCATGGGCTTGTCCTCAGCCTCCTCGAAAAAGAAGACCGCTTTTTCTGCGGGGTCTTCACACTACGCTTTCCCATAGGAGTCTCCGTGTTTTTCCTTCGCTAGTTATGGTGCTTAATTCTAAAATAAGTGGCTTCATTTTTTAGCACAAAAGACAGGTTTATTAATTCAATTTATATAGCTACATACTTTTTCCAATAAAAAAAGCCCTCACAAGAAGGACTTCTTCATGTAAGGACTTTGGATAACAGAGTTATTATTGTACACGACGTACTGTTCCGCTGAATTGATCAGACCAGTAACCGCTGCTCATATCTGCAACAGCAACACCAGTACTGCTTTGGGAACCAATAAATTGCCCGCCGCCAAGATAAATACCAACATGGCCGTTTGTACCATTTGTGTTAAAGAAGACTAAATCTCCTGCTTGCATATCACTCTCAGAAACAGAAGTTCCGACGTTCACTAATGCACCAGTGTAAGATGGAATAGAATAGCCTGCCTGTGCAAATGCCCATGATACAAATCCAGAGCAGTCAAATCCGGTGCTAGGGCTTTTTCCTCCCCAAACATAGTTGTTTTGATAGGTTTGACCTTTCGCAGCACTGATTACTCCGCTGATTCCAGAACCTGAAGTCGACTTGGAATCTCCTGAGCTATTATCACCTTGCGTATTGGAGTTATCCCCGCTATTAGAACTATCTGAACCACTGGAGCTGCCGCCGCTAGAGCTGCCAGAACCGCTGGATCCGCTGGAACTATTGGAACTGCTTGAACCACTGGAGCTATTAGAGTTGCTGGATTCATTAGAACTGCTTGAACTATTGGAGCTAGATCCATTGGAATTACTGCTGGAATCACTAGAACTGCTAGATCCGCTGGAATTACTAGAATTACTTGTGTTACTAGAATTGCTTGAACTGCTAGAGTTGCTTGCGCTGCTGGATTCACTATTGGAACTAGACGCATTGCTGTCAGAGCTTGATTCTTCCTCAGCAGAAGCATCACTGTCATTATTATCGTTATCATTATCATTGCTTTCGGTAGTTGAAGATGTATCTTCCTGCGCTTCATTTGAAGCTGTTTCTTCTTGTTCTGGTTCTTCTGCTGCTTCTTCAGAGTCGTTTCCAGTTTCTTCTTCTACTTCAGCTTCCTCTTCAGCTTCTTCATCACTGCTATCTTCTTCGGAACCGACGCTGGCACTTGCTACCAATGTTTCCGGTGCCGGAGCAGTTGCTACTTCCAGACGATCAGCTACATTATCTTCAATAGCAGCTAAACGGGAATCTTCAATTTCTAAATTATCAATTAGCGCTGTTAATTCATTTTCTTTATCTTTTAAAGAAGCTTCTTTATCTTCTGCAGCATCTTTTTGATCCGTAATTGTATTATTGATACCTGTTAAATCTGTTTTTAATTGGTTTAATTCATCCAGTTTTGACTCAACAGATTCTTGTTTTTCAGCTACTTCATTTTTATCTTCTTCCTGCTGCTCCAATAGAGCTAAATCAGAATCAGAAATTTTGTTCACTGCAGAGACACGGCTGACAAAGTCACTAAAATCCTGTGCTCCAAATACTACCTCAAGATAGCTGATATCTCCGCCATTTTGCTGCAGAGCTACTGCACGTTCTTTTAAAATATCGGTGCGTTTGTCAATCGCTTCCTCTAATTCTTCAATTTCTGCTTTCAATTCATCAACTTCATTTTCCCGCGTTGAAATGCCTTCTTCGGTTTCATCCAATTTTTCCTCGTTTTTATCAAGCGCCTCATTCAAATCGTCCATTTCGTTTTGTAAATCTTGTAATTCTACAAAAACATCTGCTACTTCATTTTCTGCATCTGATAGATTCGATTGTACAGAATCACGGTCATCCTGTACTTGAGATTGTCTCGTTTCCAAGTCTTCTACTGTTTCTGCTTTCACCGGCCCCGCAAAAAAAACACTGCTCAAGCCTACCACGGAAGCCGCAGTTAATGTCATTACTGTCTTTTTCAACTTGTATTCCCCGCTTTCGAAATTTTACACCGCAAATATATTATCTATGTATTTAGCTGGCACCGTAAATTTGCGATTGTTTATTTATATTATTTTTCTTACTTCTTCTAAATCATTTCTTCTTCTAATTTGTAACTTTGTAAAGCTTAACATAAGAAAATGTCATGCATATTATAGAAATGTTACATTTATATTTCATTAACGACGGAAATCGTTAAAGTTCGTCATATAAAAAAGCTCATTCCTGTCATATCAACGTTTTTGATTCTAGTATTTTTGTAGTGCCATCCCAAGACAAATTTACCAAATATTATTTTTGTTATTTCATTCTCTTCACAAAGATATGATACAATACAAATTATATATAATAGAAGAAAAATAGAAGGATTATTATAAAAAGTAGGGATGGACGTGAAGGTTCAAACGATTATTGGAAATAGAATTATCAAAACAGGGATTGCTGTATTTTTCACAGCACTTATTTGTAAATGGCTGGATTTTCCGCCGACATTTGCTGTCATTACTGCCATTGTTACGATTGAACCAACTGTGACAGATTCAATCAAGAAAGGGCTTGTCCGCTTTCCAGCTTCGGCAATTGGGGCAGCTTATGCGGTCTTATTTCTCGCGATATTTGGTCATTCACCGCTTACTTATATGCTTGCTGCTATATTAACCATTTTCACCTGTTTCCGGCTGCATCTTCACGCCGGATTACTGGTTGCAACGTTGACAGCTATCGCAATGATTGAAATTGTGGAAAACAGTTATCTTATCAGCTTTCTTATCCGGCTGGCAACAACCACAATCGGGCTGTCTGTATCTACACTGGTTAATATGTTTGTTTTCCCGCCCAATTATCATCATTCCTTGTATCAAAAAATTACGTCTATCCGTAAACAGTTGAGTAATCATATGAAACGCTGTTACTACGAATTAATTTTCGCAAAAACACCGCTGGATCATGGGGTAAATGAAAAGGTGGGAAATGTCTACAAAGAACTCGAACGTGCGACACTGCTCTCGCTCTATCAGAAGAAGGATTTAAAATACCATCATATTTTGGAAAAACACGAAGATGAATTAATCGAATTCAGACAACAGATTCATCACCTCCGTATGATCCAGTATCACGTAACCAATATTGCAGAACAGCCTGCAGTAAAAATAAATTGGGAAGTAGAGAAGCAAAAACAGGTATTTGATACAGTATGCTACTTTGCAAATGTGCTGGCAAATAAAATCGAATTTAGAAAAAATGAATGGGAAGACAGACGGGAACAGTTACACCAGTTATTTCAGGAAACGTTACAAACCACACAGATGAATGAAGGGGAAAAATTACCGATAGAACTCGTTGCAGTGTATGAATTAACTTCTATTGTTGAAATTGTAGAGGACCATTATACATGGGAATGGAACCAAAAAGAGAAAAACGCCCGTTTGAAAAAACATAAAACGCGTTCCGGTCTTTAGAAGCTGGCTGCAACACCCGTTTACCGGCTGTGCAGCCAGCCCTTTTGTTTATTACCCGAAAATCCTGACGTCTTTATTCCTCGTCTAACTCTTCCTGCAGAGCAGCCAATTCTTTATCCGATATGCCTGTTATATTCTTAATGGACAGGCTATCCATCCTCTGCTTTAATAAGTTACGGGCAACGACTTTTCCATAACGGATAATCAATTTGGCTGCATCTCGATTCGCAAGCGCTGCCCTTTCTTCTGCCTCCATTCTTTTCTCTCTTTCTTTCACAAGCTCTAATTTTTGTCGTTCATATTGTTTTTTTAACTGATTAAACTTCTGATCTATCTGTTCGCTTTCTTTCTGAATCATTTGACGATTTTCTTCAATGGATTCTTTATGAGAAATGGCATGCCGATACGCTTGTTCGTCTTCACCGATTTGAGAAGAAAATACGGTTATCCCCTGAGTGTAAATCATAAGAACACGTCCTTTTGTTTAATAGAGGACTTTACTTTGATGAAGGTCTACATACAGTTAACCAAACGTACGTTCCTTTGTCAACAAAAAGAATCTGCAGGAGCACTTTCTCCGTCTCCTACAGATTCTTTTTCTTCCTTTTCTTCATATACCAAATGCAAAAAAACAAGATTCCGACAAAGATAGCACCATACACAACGTTTGAATAAACATCCATAAACGCGGCAACACGGTACCAGTTATGACCCAAAACGGCTCCCACACCAATGAGAATACTATTCCAAATAATCGAACCGATAGCTGTTAATAAAATAAATATACCAATATTCATCCTTGCCATCCCGGCCGGTATAGAGATTAAACTTCTTAACAGCGGGACCATTCTGCAAAAGAAAACAGTCCAACCGCCATATTTTTCAAACCATGCATCTGCTTTATAAATATCCGTTCTTTTTAAACGCAGTATATGTCCATACCGGTCAACTATTTTCTCCAGCCGTCCGACATCTAACAGCATGCCCGCACAATACAGCAGCATTGCTCCAATAAGCGCTCCCAGCGTGGACGCCGTTAAAACGCCTAAATAGGTTAAGGCGCTGCCGGTCGTCATAAAACCTCCAAATGGAAGGATGATTTCCGATGGTATCGGCGGAAATAAGTTCTCTAATGTCATCATCAGGAAAATCCCTAGATAACCAAATTGCTCCATGATGGTTGTAACCCATTGTCCCATAAGCTCCTCCGTTTATGCCTGTCCTATTTCCTTAGAATATATTCTTTCACGCTGCAGTCTATGAGCTTCTTTTTCCAAAATACATGTTTCGTTCTTTTCCGAAGGCTTGTTTTTTACGTTGTTTGGTTCATAATTTCTGCCAGCTGACGGTAAGAAAAGGCCCTGGCTTCATAAGTTGGTGCCATTGTAAGAACCATGATTTCATCACATTGATAAGCTTCTTGCAATGTAGTAAGTTTTTCCTGGACAAGGGCTTTATCACCAATAATCTGTTTATCAGCAATGTTTGATTGCTCTTCCGCATTTGTCTGCGGAGAGGGATCCTGCTCTTCTCTTTGTCGTTTTGCTTCTTCTGCCAATTCCAGCGCTTCCCGCTCCGTTTCAGCGCAAAGAACGGATACAGCAACCATAGTAGATGGATTATCGGTTTTACTTTGATAATCAGCCACAATTTCCGGACCATTTTCAGCACCCATAAAATGGCCAAAAACATAAGGCAGTTTTTTCGTTGCAGCAAGCTTGGCACTGCGCCCGCTTGTTCCTAAAAGCCAAGGTTCCGGCTGAACAGGCGGTACAGGAGAAGCTGTTACTCGGGAATAAAGTTGCTCCGGAGCAAAATCATCTTGCAGAAAATGAAGTAATTCATCTAGATAATCAGGCATTTCTTTCACTTTCTCTAAAAAGTTCCCGGCAAGCGCAATCGAAACTTCTGCTGAACCGCCCGGCGCCCTCCCTAATCCTAAGTCTACCCGGCCCGGATAAAGAGTGGCGAGCATCCGGTAACGTTCAACAATATTATAGGGGCGGTAATTAGGCAACAGCACTGCTCCCGAACCAATTCGAATATGTTCTGTCTTGCTGCCGATAATTCCCAGTAATATATCCGGAGCAGGGCTTGCTAATCCATTCATACCATGATGTTCTGCGACCCAATAGCGTTCATACCCTAACTGTTCTGCCAAGACTGCCAGTTCCACACTGGCCTCAAGAGCCTGCTTTGCATCGGCATCGGCAAATAACGGAGATTGGTCTAAGATACTTAGTTTCATTCTTCTTGCTCTCCTTTCAATTCTAATTGATCCACCAGCTTTTCTGCTGCTCGCCGGTAAAAGTTACTCATTCCTGTCAAGCTAGTAATGAATAATACTTGTTGTAAATAGGTGTCATTGACAATATCTGTATCTAATTCCGTTTCAAATATTTTTTCCTGCTTGTCAATATATTCTTCAAAACCTGCCACATTTTTATCCATTAAATGCATATAATTAGCGTAGAATTTTTCCAGATCAACATCATCCTCTGCTATACGTTGGTTCGCCTTTGCAAATGTCTTCCCGATATCTTTAATCGATAAAACACTTTTCATCTGATAAATCATGCTGATCAGCATAAGATGATCCTTCGAGTACTTTTTATTTTCTATCGGAAAAAATAATTTCGCCTTGGCATAATTATTAATCATTGTTTTCGTCAATACCTTATCCTCTTCATATCGTTTGGAAGAAGCGTACTTATTTTCAAACAGCTGAATAACTTGATCCATATATAAATCCAAATCCGGTATTTCTTCCAGTTTCAATTGGTTTTCTAAATGAAGACCTTCTAATTGTTTTTTGATATCCATGCAATGACCTTCCTTTCTTCTTTCATTGGTCCAACGAAGGAATAACAACTTATCTAGTTTTCATTATAACTATCATTACGAAAAACTCAAACATTGACTACTTGATGGAATAGGTATATATTTATTACATAGTATTGAAAACTACATAATGGATCGGAGAGGTTAATTGTTGCATAAATTTATACGTGAACCAATGAATGCTTTTACCCACTTTATCGGGATTGTTTTATCTATTGCCGGGTTGATATTACTTGTTGTCAAAGCAGCCCGGGTTGGCACCCCTTTGGATGTTGGTGCTGTGGCCGTTTTTGGCGTCAGCCTCATTTTGTTATATACCGCTTCCACTGTTTATCATTCGGTCATCGCCGGACCGAAAACCATCGCTTTTTTTAGAAGACTGGACCATGCCATGATTTATGTATTGATTGCTGGTACATATATCCCGCTATGCCTGATTGCACTGCATGGAACGACCGGTTGGATACTATTCTGGGTTGTTACCGTACTTGCCGTTCTCGGTGTACTGTTTAAGTTAATCTGGTTTCATTCCCCAAGATGGCTTTCCACGCTGCTTTATGTATTGATGGGTTGGATTGCAGTATTTTACAGCGGCGCACTCGCTCCAATTATCGGTATTGGCGGACTTACCTACCTCATCGCTGGAGGAATCCTTTATACAATTGGAGCAGTTATTTACTGGTTGAAGCCAGAATTTTTGAAATCCCGTTATTTCGGCTACCATGAGATATTCCATATTTTTATCCTGCTGGGAAGTCTCGGCCACTTCTTATGTATTTACCTGTATGTTATCTAAGAAGAGTGGTAAAAGAAGCGTCTTCCCTAAATACGAAGACGCTTCTTTTATACCCTTAGCCTTTATTGAACGATTTTTGTTACCATTTTTATTAATTCCTGCTCATAATTTTGGACATCAAAGCTTTCACTCTGCAGCAGCATGCTCTCACTAGCTGCGCCATTAATAAGAACAGCTGTCGCTTTAGGCTGAAAATTAGATGAAAATACGTTTTTCTCCTGCCCCTCCGCTAATATATTTTCTAAGCGCAAATAAAACGGGTCCTCTTCATTTAGTAATTTATAGTAGGGAATATTATCCACTGTCCGCGCATTAAAAATAATTTCAATCAGCGCTACATTATTTTTAACGTATTCATATTGATACGCGAGGGTTGCTTTTATATAAGCCAGCAGCTGCTGATAAATATCTGTTTCCGCCTTTACCCGACTATCGATAAATTCGAGTTGTGCTCCGATTAAATAATTTAATGTATGATGAATCAGCTCTTCTTTATCCGCAAAATGATAGGAAATTAACCCCGTACTGATTTTCGCATGTTTTGCTATTTTAGCAAGACTTAATTTGACATAGCCAATATCATTCAACACATCAATGGTTGCTTTTAAAATCTGTTCTCTCCGTGCCTCTGAAATAAATGATTTCTCTTTCGTCACTTCATATCACCCTCAAATCATTCGAACGTACTGCCGTTTGTCCTCATCACGGATGACAGCTCCCTCGGCTGCTAAATCTTTCCGCAAAAAAGCTGCTTCTTTTTTGTCTTCTTCCTTTAATGCCTCTTCCCTTGCAGCAAGTAAGCTGTTAACAGAAGCTGAAAAATCGGGATGCTCTGGAACCCAGCGCTGGTAATCCGATTGATAAGGATCCTCAGACTTCCAAGGAAACCGGAGTTCCAAAAAAGCTGCTTCTATTTTCGGTTGCTTTACATCCGTATATGAACGGTACATTTCCTCTCCTTTTTGTCCTAGAACAACAATATCTTTTCTATCCATATAAATGGCTGAAATATCTCTTTTTTGCAGTTGTACTTCTTTATCATACCTTTTCATTGTAACTGCTTGATCGGTAATCGTCATTTTTAATGATTCACTGAAGGCATACAGTACAAAAAGAATTCCTGCAATCAAACCGACAATTACCCCGATAATAGATACCCAGGAACTATTCCAGGTTGCAATCCATTCAAAGAACGGTCCAAACGGTACAAAAGGAATCTTCGTAAGCCAGCTCAAGATAATCTGAATAAACCAGCCAATAATCGCTCCAAGAAGCGGACCGCCTATAATAATAATCGCTTTATCCAGTTTTGATAATCCAAGTACAGTTTCATTTTGCATATATTATATTCTCCTCTGACATATCATCATAATCGTTTTTTTGATTACATAATCAAATTTTAACATAACCAATTAATTTATTCTATATAGATCGAGAATACAGTGCCTTAGAAAATCATATCGGGGCAAGAGCTATTTTTAATTGAAAAAATATGTTTTAAATCACAGAAACCGGGAAAATATATAGTAGAACGAACCTTAATGGAAAGGATGATTATTCATGAGAAACACACAATATCAGCCAGCACAAAAGAAAGAGATTTCTGATGCACAAGAGGTTCATTACGCTAAAGAATTTAAGCAGGCAGATATTGCTGGCGGCTATCGGAAACCTCAAGTTAAAGAGGCAAAATCCGAAAACCCTAATTTAAAATAATAACTATGGACTGCTTAAAAAATGCATACACACCAAAATCATGGAAAATCGACTAATGAACACAGTGTTTTCCTGTCGATTATCAACGATCGCTAGATAGTTTATCGATTGTTGATTTTGGTGTTGGTTCTTATAAAACTTTGAAGAGGGGATGTTGCACCATCGGTTATGGATGGTGCAACATCCCCTTGAATTTTATTGATCAATAATTATTGCGAACATTTTTTCACTATAAAAGATCAAAGGTGCCTCATCTGATACGCTTTGATGTTAGTCGTTCAAAGTAACTACAGTATGTTCAACCTTTTAGCTATCTTCTTCTAAATGATTTAACAAGTTAATAAACTTCTGTTTGTCCAAAACCTGTTCATCTGTTGCCATTTTCAATTCCTCTGTGGATATATTAAGTTCGTTCACATTGTCTGATTCTGCCTCTTTTAATTCTGGAATGGAATGAACTAATTTTACAACAGTATCATCATCAAGTACTTGGAAGAATCCAGTTTCTTCTCCGATTATCCAGTAATCGGAGTTACTTTCACTTGTTTCATTTAAAAAGAAAATATACTCCTCTCCCGGTTCAAAAAATGCATTATTATTTATAGGCCATTCGCTATCTCCAAGCTGTTTAATAGTTACTGTCTCGCTACTTGGCTCCCCTTCAATAGATTCTGCTACTTCAGCACGAAACACAGTATAAGGTACTGGTTCTGCATGAACTTCATCCACCTTTTCTAAAATAGTTACTTGAGCAATTAAATCTGCATCTTCTGTAGCATCCGCTAAATGAAAAGGTTTAATCTCTGCTTCGATTCCTCCAGATACTATGTCATCTGTATCATCTGATTCAGAAACACTCGGATTGCCGGACTCATCTTGCTGGTTGCAAGCAACTAATAAAAATAAAATAGTGCAAAATAATAGTAAGTTTCTCACCGACCATCTCCCTTTCTTATCATTTACAGGTTGAGAGCAGCAGTACAGAATTTAGAACTAACGTATTATTGATTGGAGGATTCCATTTTTAATTTTATTAAAACACTCCCAATAATTATATGCTTCCATATTAGCATGAAATTGATCAAACTTTCCCCTAAAATTTTGTTGCGGTATCCCGAAAAATGACAAAATTTATCATTATCTATAATCAGTAAATATGTACCAACCTTAGGTTCGTATGTTTCCGAAAATACTTATTTTGAAGATAACAGTAATGAAAATGTCTCTGGACACGTATCACATTAAAATAAAAATTAAAAGGTGAACACTAGGTCAAATCAATTGAAAAATATCGATTATAATACTATTTGTGTTTGGTGTTCTTAACATCCTTTTTAATGTTTGCAGAAAATTAACTTAAGCATGTTCAAAAGATGTTTGGATCTATGTCAATAAATTGGACAATAGAAATAGTGAATTTTTTAAGTTCCTACCGCGCTCCGCTTGCTTCCCTCTGTGATAAAGGAAGAGGAGAGTCCGCCCCTTCCTTTATCACAGAGGCTAATAACGTCCTTCTATGAAGCTATCTTACACAGATACATTTTTTCATACCCTATTGGTGACATATATCCAATCGTTGAGTGAATTCGCTTGGAATTATAAAACGTCATGATGTAAGAAAAGATACTACGCTTTGCTTCTTCCCTAGTTTGATAATTTTCATGAAAGATTCATTCTTTCTTAATCACACTATGAAACGATTCGATACATGCATTGTCATAACAGTTGCCTTTCCGGCTCATGCTTGTGGTGATATGATGTTTTCTTAATAGTGCTTGATACTCCTTCGCTGCATATTGGCTGCCTCTATCGGAATGATGAATTAATCCTTTCTGCGGTGCTTGCTGGTTAATCGCTCTCTTTAACGCTGTCAATGTTAATTCTTTGGTCATTCGATGACCCATGGCCCAACCAATAATCCTTCTGGAGAATAAATCCATTACGGTCGCTAAGTACAGCCATCCTTCTTTGGTCCAAATGTACGTGATCTCACTTACCCATACTTGTCCTGGTTCATCTGCCTGAAAATCTTGGTTTAGTAAATTCGGATAGACAGGGTGCGAATGCTTGGAATTCGTTGTCGCTTTATATTTCTTCACTGTTTTCGAACGTAAGCCATTTTCTTTCATGATACGAGACACTTTTTTTTGGGAAACAGGAGTTCCTTCGCGACGTAAAACCTGCGTGATTTTAGGGCTCCCATATCTTTTTTTGACTCTATAAATATACGTTTTATTCGGGCGGTCAGTTTTTGTTTACGGTTGGCTCAATCGCTGACAGGACGATTTCTCCACTCATAATAGCCGCTCTTGGAAACACCTAATACCTGGCACATCTTCTCTACACGAAATTCATGGCGGTGTTCTTGGATAAATGCATAGATTACCTCTACTTTTTGGCGAAGGTGCCCATTGCCTTTTTTAAGATAGCTTCCTCCTCTTCCAAATCACGGACTCACTTATCTTTTTCATATTCCTCTTGATCTTTGGGACTCCGGTTCCTACTTCCTACAATACTATCCTCTTATTCTTCCTTGTATCTAGCTACCCATTTGTGTAGCGTCTGGGGTACTAAGTCTAATTCTCTTGCCACTTCGGTTGCTTTTCTTCCATCTTCCACTACCAATTTTACTGCATATACTTTAAATTCTTTATCATATCGTTATGCCAGTTTAGACACTCCTAGAGATTATTATATTTAGTATAATAATCCCCATTTGGTATGTCCAATTATTAGACTATCACCAGTTAGTATCATTAACGAATTTTAATTTAATTAATGTTTTTTTGTTTGTTCTGGTAATAATTTATTACCAAATCTAGTAAATATAGAAAGATTGTAAAGCTAATAGTAAAAATCACATTTGTGCGAAAATCAATTAACAAAAAGCTTCCAATTGTAAATAAGAATAAACCTCTAATAATGCTTACATTCAAAAAGTATGAAGTTCTTGAATTCCCAAAGTAGAATAACAATATTTTCATTAAAATATCTTCAATAAATATACAAAAAATAACATACCATAATATCAAGTAAATAATTTGTTTCTGATTTAAAGATAAGTCTAATACACCATTTATTATATTTAAAGAACCGCTTAAAAATAAAATAATGAGCAGTACTATAATTGATACTATCAATCCAAATACTGTGGAAATACCAAAAGCTATTAAGAAAGCATATTTTTTGTATTCTTTTTTTTCATCCCTATAAACAAAATAAAAGAAAACTGCGAAAACAATAGCGAATATAGTTAAGCATATATAAACTAAATACAAAATACTCCTCCTCATGTAAATTTCGACGAACTTTACGTCATTAAATTTATTCCTTAGTTACTATGAATGGATTTCATAATTGCTCTTTTAAAAAATACAAAGACGAACCGAATTTTCGAAAGTGTATTTTTAAGGCAAAAGTTATACAGCTTGTTGTTGCTGAACAAACTCCGCGTTGATACGGTCTGAAGCTAGTTAAGAAGCATTATAAATCAAAGCGACCATGTCAAAATGAAATTTCGCACGCTTTCCAGTGCGATAACGAACATTATTTAACTGATAAAAATCTTTCAGATAAACATTGACACATTCAACTGCTGTACGTTATTTGAAGATATTTTTTCATGCTTTTGATCCGCGTGCGGGTGTGTAGTATAACGTCATAAATCGGTGGTTATCTTGACTTTATACACTTTTTGACAGATACCTTCGTTCGTAAGCGGGCAATCACTGCATTCTCTTGGTGTCGTATACTTCAAGATTTCATATTGGAGATCAAATCTGTCATATAAGCTACCAAATGAAAATAAGGATTGCAGAATATACTGGCTTGAGGCGCCAACTGCGATATGCCCTTTGTAGTCAAACCAAAATTCGTTTTTACCGTCTGTATTCTTTTTCATATCCCATTTGGGGACTAGTGGTACTTCTGCACGCAATATGTCTAACGGAACGTCTAACTATGCTTCGATTTTCTTTTCATATAATGGCAGGTTCGCTTCTTTTTCTGCTTGTTCTTGAAGATATTAGTCACGCTCTTCCTTCTATTTGCGCCCGCGCTTTTTTGGTGCAGCTTCCGATTTTTCTTCTTTTAGGCAGGCGCTTTGTCTCGTGCTTCATAATGGGCGGCATCGATGACAATGACTTCATCAGAGATAAACCCTTCTTTGATAGCTGCAAGTGTTACGTTTTCGAAGGATTTTTCTAAAATCTCCAATTCACTTAATTTGGCAACCAGACGGGAATAGGTAACCTCTGATGATGTAGCGTGAGAAACTAGAAATCCGCAGTTCATTTAAAAATAAATACGATCTAAATCAATCGCTAAAATAATCGCTTCATACTTCTGAATTCTTGGATGCCAAACAGACTTGGTTATTGTATAATGATTACAAGAAGTACTCCTCCAGTCTTTTTATATTTTTCTAAGCAACTACTATTATACAATATTTGGGGAGGTGCTTCTTTTTTTATGTCCTAGATCCATAAGGGGACAAGGGCTAAGAATTATGAAATTCACTCTATAGTTAAATTTATCTAAATTTCCATACCTATTTCGATTTAGAACTTCATGAAGCTCAATTATTTTCTAAAACTATCACCGTATTTTGGACTTGAAGGACAAGCAGTTATTACTGTAACTGATAGGTGTTTATTCTTAAGTAGTAAGCCATTCAGTATTTGGTAGTAAAAAGGATTAGAAGGCTTATACATATTAAATGCAATGTTGGAAGTTATCTTATAATATCAATAAACAGAAAAAGCACTTCTTCAGTCTTAATGTACCTTGGAGAAGTGCTTTTTTTATTATTGAATTATAAAGTTTGCTTCGCTAGATAAAAAAAGCTATAAACTTAGCCATTACTATTGCGTCTGCTGGTGGAATACCAGTACTTATTAGTGCTAATTCAATACTGGACTGAGACCAATCATCAACTTTTTCTATTGCATTTGCTGCTTTGTTTCCCCATCTTCCAAATGCATCTCCAGCTTTATCAGCCCACTTATAAGGTACTTTTTTTACTAGATTACCAAGAGCTGTGCCGCCATATCTAATACCATTTATAAGAACTTTTTTTGTCACCCAAGCAATGCCTTGGTCTTCAACTTCATCATTATCTGGGGTACTCTCTGCCACTTTTTCATTTGTAATAATTTCCTCAGTTGATTCTGCTGTCTTATTTGTTTTAAGACCTTCATGGGCACTAGCTAGTGAAGGACTTATGCTTCCAAACGCTACCAACATAGCTAAACTAGCTAAAAACAATTTACTTATTTTTTTCAAATAATCTTCTCCTTTTCACTTAAATATATTTTTTATCTCTTATGTATCGAGATAGTAACAAGATAATAAAGAGTGCGCTCCTTTATTAACCTTATTTGAATTGTATCATTAATCCATCTAGTGTTTTCCGCAAAAAATCCCTAAAAATTTTTCAGGGAAATCCGCAATTATTCCTCGAAATTTAGGAATAAGAAACTTCTAGAACTAATTAGAGTAACATCAAATCACACCGAATTACTTTTAAGTAAAGATTTTTTACTAAATAAATTGAATTAAAGGTTCCAACTTCACTAAAATATGATATAGATTATAAAATACCTTGAAAAGGTTTGAGAGCTATGAACCTTCAAAATCAGATAGAAGAACTGAAAGAAGCGATGAAAGCAGCTACAGATTCTTGTCACTATGAACGGTATCAAGCTGTGTACCTATACCTAAGCGGTTATAAGATGAAAGAGATTGCTAACAGCTAACATTATCCACCGCCGTCGTGAAACCATTGGTGCTTATGTGTCCATGTACAGAAATAACTCTCTTGAGGGTTAGAAACTTGGTTATTCACCAGGGAAACCCTCCAAACTATCAAAAGAAAAACAAGCTATTCTTTTGGAAACTGTTTCTACTATAGTTCCGTCAGATGTTAGTTTTATTGCTAAATATAATTGGACACTTTCCCTTATTACACAATTTGTTTAAAACGAATGGGGCTTTAACTATAGTTTGCGTGGGATGACACGTCTTTACATTCGCTTGGATTAAGCTACATCCGTCCAACTTATACGTTAGAAAAAGAAGATTCCGAAAAACAAAAAGAATTTACAGACACAACCTTTCCGCTTTTAAAAATATGATAAATGAAGAGATACATCATATTCTCTTTGAAGATGAATCGATGATACGAGACTACCAGGCAATACAGTGCACATGGTTTTTAAAGGGAAAGCAGCGAATCATCCCGACGCATGGGCAACACAAGGGTGTAAACTGTTTGGCACATTGAACTATGAAACAGGTGAATATGCTGCATCGAAGAGGAAAAGTTTGATACAGCTGCTTTTCTAAAGTTTTTAACAGCGACGCTCAAACATTATCCTGCCGGTGAAATCGTTATGATATTAGACAATGCCCAGATTCACCACGCAAAACTCCTTCGCCTTTTTTGGATGAAAACAAGGGGCGGCTGGAACTTGTGTACTTACCGCCCTATAGCCCAGATCTAAATCTTATTGAAGGGTTATGGAAATGGCTGAAAGAATCTATCATTAACAATGTTTTTTCCAGATGTCCGGAAGATTGCGCTCAAGGTCAGAGAATTTATTGTTGATATCAATCAGTGCAAGGATATGGTTATCGATCGGCTTTGTGTCAGAACATAGGTTAGAATCATAAATTCAACTTATAAAGTACATATTAATGAAATATTTCTTTTTTGCTAACCACAATAAAATTACATTTTTATATTATTATTTAAGAACGACTAATGTGCCAATTTATGTTATATTTAAGTGAGGAGGAATATTTATGATAAAAAGTCAATTAATAAGTATGGCAAATGCGTTTGTAAATGAAGAATTTCTTGAAAAAAACATAAAAGAATATACAAGTAGTTATATTGATTACAAATTCAATCTTTCTATTGAGTTTGCAAAAATAACCTGCATACATTTTGATATTTTTAGAAGCAACCAGGATAAGACATATAAAATTAAAGCTATGACGATTATTGAATTAATTATTTTAGCCTCAGATATTTTAGATGATTTACAAGATAAAGATACTCCAAAAGACACTCCTTGGTATAAAGTAGATGATGGCCAAAACCAAAATATCATTATTGGTCTATTACTTATTTGTTTAAAAAAAGCAGATGATATTGGTCATGAGAAAGATACAAAAATAATTAAAAAATATATAAATAACTATTTATTGAAATCAATTGGTGGTCAACAAATGGACTTGAGTAATGATCTACAAAATGAAAATGATTATATTTATATGAGCTATATGAAATCTGGTTCTTTAATAACAATTGCCTGTTTTTTGGGTGCTGGCGGAAATATAGATAAGCAAATAAGTGAAAAAATTGATAAATATGCCAACTATTTAGGTCTCATTTATCAATTGAGAAATGACCTTGTTGATATGAAAAATGGATTTATTAAAAGTGATTTATTATTTAAAAAAAGAACATTACCTATTTTATATTATTTAAACACTGATGATGAAGCGTATAGAGATATTCAAGATTATTACTTAAATAACTCTTCAGATTTTGATGCTTCTATGATTCATAAAGATTTATTACAAGAGGACGCTTTACTTTATTGTTCTATTGTAGAAAGAATATTCATTCGAAAATATCAAGAAACCATAGATCAAATAGATCTGTCAAAAAAGAAAAAAAATATATTATTTGATTTGCTTTCAAATTAACAAACGCTTATTAAGAATAAAAAACTGCTTGATAGTTTTTTTATTTCTATCAAGCAGAAAACCCATATGTACGTCAAATAATATTGCTATCGAATTTTTGAATACAGTTTAAGTGTCTCCTTTCCAAAGTTTAGGGTCTAAACGTTGGAGAAATGTACTGATGTTGTTACTATTTATCATATCATAAATAATAGATAAGTCTTCTGATGAGAGATCTAATTTAATATCTCCATCATTGCTAGAAATGGTAGGTTTTGATGTTTTTTGCATTTGTTGATGAACAAGCTCCATTATCATTATAAGCACCTCCTTTCTAGTCAAGATAATGAAAAAAGGGGCAAGGAACTATGAGCAAGTATAAAACAATTAAAACTATATATTACCTACTGCATGTCTTATTACTTCTACAAATTTTCTCTAAGTACCCTGATGCTTGGGATGATTTATACTTACCAATGTTATTTTCAGTAACTGCTTCTTTCATTACCTATATTATAAACACACAAAGCAGTTTAAAATCTAGCTTTTTTTTAATTTATTTTTTACTATCAGGTTCTTTAGCTGTAAGCGTCAAATAATCCCCACCTACAAGTTATAAACCACGCATGAGATAATCTCCATAGAAAATCATACGGAGGTTATGCGATGACAAATGCAGAAAAAAGAACAGAATGGAAAGCAAGATATGAT